>NZ_JBFACU010000007.1:0-246256 GCF_040641015.1 Streptomyces sp. NPDC021356
CCCCGCGGGGGGGCGGGGGGCCCCCCGCGGGGGGGGGCCGGCCGCCACCCCCCCCCCCGGGCAGCCGGGCCCCGCCCCCCCCCCCCCCCGCGCGCGCGTGGAGGGCCGTCGCCCGGTGCGGTGCCGTGGCCGCCGGTCAGCGGCTCACGGCTTGAGCACCAGGGTGTCGCTCGTGCTCTTGTCGACGGCGCCGGCCGAGTAGGACCACGGCAGCAGCTCGCCCTTGGCCCACTTGTCCGTCTGGTCGGTGTAGTGGGCGCTGAAGGCGTGCCCGGAGGCGCCGGTGAGGTTGATCCACTTGGACTTGTCGAGGTCGGCGAGGTTGACCACCATCCGCATCGACGGCACCCAGACGACGCCGTAGCCGCCGGCCGCGTTCCACCCGGAGGCGTTGACCGCGGCCTCGCCGCCGCTGAGCTTCCAGGGGCCCCGGTTCAGGATGTACTTCAGGAAGCCGGGTCCGTCGGTGCCCAGGGTCTGGTTCTTCAGGAACAGGCGGTGCAGCCGGCCCCAGTTCCAGGTGTCGATGTCCTTGCCGAGCTTCGAGGTCAGCTCCCAGCGGGCGTCGATCAGGGCGCGCTCGAAGAGCTGGTCGCGGTTGTCGGCCTTGGGGCGGGTGCCGGAGGCCGGTGCCTTCCACCAGTCGCTGTTCGGCTGGTTCACCAGGTTGCGGACCACCTCGAACCAGCGGTCGCCGCCGTCCGGCTGCGCCTGGTCGGCCGAGCGCTCGCCGCACTCGCGGACCTTGGTGTTCTCGTCGACCGGACCGGTGTTGCCGGTCGGCTCCACCCACAGGCACTGACCCTTGACCCGCAGCTCCTTGGGCAGCTTGTTGCCGAAGGCCAGCTTGAGGATGTTGCGCCACACCGCGTTGAAGTACGCGGCCGCCGCCGAGTCGGCGTCCTGGGTGTAGTCCCAGCCCTCCAGCAGCTTCTGCGCCTGGCGGACGTCCTTGTCGCGGATGTCGATCTTCAGCAGCATGGGCACGAGCAGCTTGGCGATCTCGCTGCTGTTGTCCATCTGCATCTGGCGCATGTCGTCGGTGGAGATCTTGCCGCCGCCGTCGATCTTCGACTGGATCAGGTCGGCGATGCGCTGGCTGCGCGTGCCGTAGCCCCAGTCCGTGGTGAGCGTGTACGGGTACTTGTCCTGGGCGACCACGGCCTGGTTGGCGGTGACGATGTAGCCGCGCTTGGGGTTGTACTCGTAGGGCAGCTCGGACTGCTTGATGTAGCCCTTCCAGTCGTACTTCGAGTCCCAGCCGGGCGCCGGGACGGAGCCGTCGTCGTTCTTGGCGCGCTCGGGGATGCGGCCCGGCAGGGTGTAGCCGATGTTGTTGTCGGTGTCGGCGTAGACCAGGTTCTGCGAGGGAACGTCGAACTTCGCGGCGGCCGAGCGGAAGTCGCTCCAGTTCTTGGCCTTGTCGAGGGCGAAGACGGCGTCCATGGTGGTGCCCGCCTGGAGCGCGGTCCACTTCAGGGAGATGGCGTACCCGTCGCCGCGGTCCGGTGCGGCGGTGGTGACCTGCGCCTTCCTGCCGACCTGGACCAGTTCGTCGTCGCGGTCGGACAGCAGCGGGCCGTTCTCGGTCTCGCGCACGACGATCGTCTTGGAGCTGCCGCCTGCGACCTTGATGGTCTCCTGGCGGGTCCGGAACGGCACCGTCCTGTCGTCGCGCAGGTAGCCGTCGCCGCTGAGCTTCTCCAGGTAGAGGTCGGTGACGTCGACGCCGGAGTTGGTCATGCCCCAGGCGATGTCCTGGTTGTGTCCGATGACGACGCCGGGCATGCCCGCGAAGGTGTAGCCGGTGACGTCGTAGGGGCATTTGCCGGACACGGCGCGGCAGTGCAGGCCCATCTGGTACCAGACGGACGGCAGCGCGGCGCCCAGGTGCGGGTCGTTGGCGAGCAGCGGCTTGCCGGTGATCGTGTACTTGCCGGCGACCACCCAGGAGTTGGAGCCGATGCCGTCGCCGTTCACGCCGACGGCCGCGGGCAGGTTCTGCATGACGTCGCGCAGGCCCATGAGCTGGCTCTGCACGCCCGAACCGCTGGAGTTGCCGGACCCGCCGCCCGCGGTGGAGCCGGCCGGGAGACCACCCGCGCCGCCCGTGCCGCTGCCGCTGATCCCGGAGGTGTCGGAGGAGCCGAGGGAGCTGCCCTCCCCGCCGGTCCCGCTGAAGCCGGAGCCGCTGGACCCGCTCGCGCCACCTTCGAACGCCTGCGCGAGTTCGTCGTACTGGCCCTGCGTGACGACCGGCTTGTTCCGGCTGTACGGATAGTCCGGATACAGGTCCTTGATCTGCTTGGGGCCCAGGCGGCTGGTCATCAGGGCGCGGTCGATCTCGTCCTGCATGTTGCCGCGCAGGTCCCAGGCCATCGCCTTCAGCCAGGAGACCGAGTCGACCGGGGTCCACGGGGCGGGCCTGTAGTCGTTGGTGAAGCCCAGCGCCGCGTACTCCAGGGAGATGTCCTTGGCGTCGCGCCCCTTGAGGTAGGCGTTGACGCCCTGGGCGTACGCCTGGAGGTACTGCTTGGTGGAGGACGACAGCTTCTTGTCGTACTCCTGCTTCGCGACCCGGTCCCAGCCCATCGTGCGCAGGAACTCGTCGTTCTGGACCTGTCCCTTGCCGAACATCTCCGACAGGCGCCCGGACGTCATGTGCCGGCGCACGTCCATCTCGTAGAACCGGTCCTGCGCCTGGACGAAGCCCTGCGCCATGAACAGGTCCTGCGGGGAGGAGGCGTAGATCTGCGGGATGCCGTAGCCGTCCCGCTTCACGTCGACGGGGCCCGACAGGCCCTGGAGCGTGATCGAACCCTTGGTCTGCGGGAAGGAGGCACGGACGGTGCTGACGGACCAGTAGGCCCCGTAGGCGATGCCTCCGATGATGGCCAGCACCAGGACAAGCACGATCAGTCGGGCTTTTCGCCCCTTCTTCCTGCCGGACTTGCCGGGTTTGTCACCCGTTGTGGCGGTGGTGTTGGGGGGCATCGCTGTCCTTGCTGTCCTAACGCGAGCGGCAGGCGGTACTGGAGTGCTGGAGCAACCATAGGCGCAGGACCCTGTGCCACTTGACTCGGAGTCGGGTCCAGGCGCGCACGGGCGTTCGATCCGGACGCGGGAAGCGTCAAGAAAGCGTCAAGAGTTAGGTAAGGTAACGAAGTAACCGGAGAACGCGGAGAACTCGCGGAAGGAACCGCCACTGACTGTCCACCACCTCAACCAGCTCCTGCTCGCCTGCTCCCTCGTCCTGCTCGTCGCGGTCGCGGCGGTGCGCATCTCCTCCCGCAGCGGGCTCCCCAGCCTGCTCGTGTACCTGGGGATCGGCATCGTCATGGGTCAGGACGGCCTCGGCCACATCCACTTCAGCAACGCCGAGATGACCCAGGTCATCGGATACGCGGCCCTCGTCGTGATCCTCGCCGAGGGCGGTCTCGGTACGAAGTGGAAGGAGATCGGGCCAGTCCTGCCGTCCGCCTCCGTGCTGGCGCTGGCCGGGGTCGCGGTCAGCGTCGGCGTCACGGCGGCCGGCGCCCACTACCTGACCGGCCTGGAATGGCGCCAGGCCCTCATCATCGGCGCGGTGGTCTCCTCGACGGACGCGGCGGCCGTCTTCTCGGTGCTGCGGCGGATCCCACTGCCCGCGCGCGTGACGGGCACGCTGGAGGCCGAGTCAGGCTTCAACGACGCCCCGGTGGTCATCCTGGTCGTCGCCTTCTCCACGGCGGGCCCGGTCGAGCACTGGTACGTCCTGGTGGGCGAGATAGCGCTGGAACTGGCGATCGGCGCCGCCATCGGCCTCGCGGTGGGCTGGCTCGGCTCCTGGGGGCTCAAGCGCGTCGCCCTGCCGGCCTCCGGCCTCTATCCGATCGCCGTGATGGCGATCGCGGTCGCCGCCTACGCAGCCGGAGCGCTCGCCCACGGCAGCGGCTTCCTGGCCGTCTACCTGGCCTCGATGATCCTCGGCAACGCCAAGCTGCCGCACTGGCCCGCCACCCGCGGCTTCGCCGAGGGGCTCGGCTGGATCGCCCAGATCGGCATGTTCGTCCTGCTCGGCCTGCTGGTCACCCCACACGAACTCCTCGACGACTTCGTGCCCGCCCTGCTCATCGGCCTGGTCCTGACCATGGTCGCGCGACCGCTGAGCGTGCTGGTCAGCCTGCTGCCGTTCCGGGTGCCCTGGCCGGAGCAGGCCCTGATGTCCTGGGCCGGGCTGCGCGGCGCCGTCCCCATCATCCTCGCCACCATCCCCATGGTGAACGGCGTCGACTCCAGCGGCCGGATCTTCAACATCGTCTTCGTGCTCGTGGTGGTCTACACGCTGGTCCAGGGACCGACCCTGCCCTGGCTGGCCCGCAAGCTCCGGCTGGGCGACAGCCAGGAGGCCGCCGACCTCGGCATCGAGTCGGCGCCCCTGGAGCGGCTGCGCGGCCATCTGCTGTCCGTCGCCATTCCGGAGGGCTCGCTGATGCACGGCGTGGAGGTGGCCGAGCTGCGGCTGCCCGCCGGGTCCGCGGTCACCCTGGTCGTCCGTGAGGGAAAATCGTTTGTCCCGTTGCCGACGACCGTCCTGCGGCGCGGCGACGAACTCCTCGTGGTCGCCACCGACCCGGTCCGCGAGGCGGCCGAACGACGGCTGCGCGCGGTCGGCCGGGGCGGCAAGCTGGCGAGCTGGCTGGGCACCAACGGCGCCACGGCGAGCGGGGGGCCGTGAGGGGCACCCAAGGGGGGCTTGAGGAGGACCTTCCTCCGTTTCCCCGGCGGCCTCGGGCCTCGCGGCCCGGGCGTCCCAGCCCCGGTTCCCTCCTGCGCCGAACACAAGGCGAACGCAAGGGGAAGCCGCCCATGGTGCTCGCTTTCACAGGCGCACAAGCCCTCCGCGCCTGTACGATGAAGGCGCACCCTGATCGAACCAACTCTGCCTGACGCAGAGCTGGCGCGACCGTATGGCGGTCGGGACGCCCCTGGAGGCGCCGGCATCTACCGCAGTCCGCGCAAGAGGACAGCTCTCGGCGCGCCCACACCCAAGGGCACGCGCTACCAGGCGGCAGAAAGGCACGGGCCGTGGGATCCGCGGTCACCCCCACCGACCCCGCGAAGACCTCGACGGCATCCTCCCGCCCCGGATACGGGCAGTTGCTGCGTACCCGCGGAGCCTGGACGTTCCTGCTCCCCGGTTTCGCCGCGCGCCAGCCGTTCGCGATGCTCACCATCTCCATCGTGCTGCTCGTGCAGCACACCACCGGCTCCTACGGCGCGGCGGGCGCCACCGCGGCCGTCACCGGCGTCTCCATGGCGCTCTTCGCGCCCTACAGCGGACGGCTCGCCGACCGCTACGGGCAGCGGGCCGTCCTGCTCCCCGGCGTCCTCGTGCACGCCCTGGCGAGCCTGACGCTGACCGCGCTCGCGCTGGCGCACGCGCCCCTGTGGGCGCTGTTCGTGGCGGCCGTGCCGACCGGCGCCTCGGTGCCGCAGGTCGGGCCCATGGTGCGCGCCCGCTGGGGCGTGACGCTGAAGGACTCGCCGCTGATGACCACCGCGGCGGCCTTCGAGTCGGTCACCGACGAGCTGACCTTCGTCTTCGGACCGCTGCTCGCCACCGCCCTGTGCACGGCCGTCGCCCCGGCGGCCGGGCTGTTCACCGAGTCCGCGCTGACCCTGGTCGGCGGTCTCCTGTTCGCCGCGCAGAAGCGCACCCAGCCGTCCGTCTCCGGCGACGGGCACGCGCGCGTGGAGCACGCCTCGGCCCTGCGCATCCCGGGCGTGCGCGTGCTGATCGTGACCTTCCTGGGCATCGGCTCGGTCTTCGGCGGCATGCAGGTCTCGCTGGCCGCGTTCACCGAGTCGATCGGCGAGCCCGGCCTCAACGGCGTCCTGTACGGGACCTTCGCCGCCGGCAACATGCTCTCCGGCATCGTCTGCGGCGCGATCGCCTGGAAGGTGGCCCCGCAGCGCCGCCTGCTCGTCGGCTACACCGCCCTGGCGCTGGCCGCCTCCGCCCTGTGGACCGCGCACTCGGTGCTGCTGCTCGCCGCGCTCGGCCTCCTGGTCGGCATGTGCATCGCGCCCGCGCTGATCACCGGCTACACGCTGGTCGAGGGCCTGGTCCCGGCGGGCGCCAGGACCGAGGCGTTCACCTGGCTCACCGGCGCGGTCGCGCTCGGCCAGGCCGCGGCGGTCACCGTGGCCGGACAGCTGGAGGACCGCCTGTGGGGCGGTGCCGGTTTCCTGGTCCCGATGGCCGGTACGGTGCTCGCCCTGCTGACCCTGCTCGCCCTGCGGTCGCGGCTCAGCGCACGGGCCGACAGCCGCCTGGTGGCACGTGGCGTCGGTCACCGCTCACCTGTCGCAGTGGACTGACGCCGAGGAATACGTCACTATGGACCGTCGTTAGCACTCATCGAGTGAGAGTGCCAGGAGGAAGACAGTGCCCACCTATCAGTACCAGTGCACCGAGTGCGGCGAGGGCCTCGAGGCGGTGCAGAAGTTCACCGACGACGCGCTCACCGAGTGCCCCAACTGCGGTGGCCGCCTGAAGAAGGTGTTCTCCGCGGTCGGCATTGTCTTCAAGGGATCCGGCTTCTACCGCAACGACAGCCGCGGCTCCTCGTCGAGCAGCAGCCCGGCGTCGTCGTCGAAGCAGGCGACCACGTCGTCCTCTTCGTCGTCGGACTCGTCGTCGTCCGGTTCCGGTTCGTCGTCCTCGACGTCCTCGACGGCCTCGACGTCCACGAGTTCGGCCGGCAGCTCCGCCGCCTGACATCGCGCTTGCCGGACCCTGCCGTCGTAGGACGGCGGGGTTCTAGGCGTCCTTGCGCGCTCGTCCCCGGCAGGCTGCTCCGCGTGCGCCGGGGCGACTAGTGTGCGGGGCATGGCGAACGCAGAGATCGGTGTCATCGGCGGGTCCGGCTTCTACTCGTTCCTGGACGACGTGACCGAGATCCGGGTCGACACGCCGTACGGGGCGCCCAGCGACTCGCTCTTCCTCGGCGAGGTCGCCGGCCGGCGGGTCGCCTTCCTGCCCCGCCACGGCCGCGGCCACCACCTCCCGCCGCACCGCATCAACTACCGGGCCAACCTGTGGGCGCTGCGCTCCGTCGGTGCGCGCCAGGTCCTCGGCCCCTGCGCGGTGGGCGGTCTGCGCCCGGAGTACGGGCCGGGCACGCTGCTCGTGCCGGACCAGTTCGTCGACCGTACGAAGTCCCGGGAGCAGACCTACTTCGACGGGCTGCCGCTGCCCGACGGCACCCTGCCGAACGTGGTGCACGTCTCGCTCGCCGACCCCTACTGCCCCACCGGCCGGGCCGCCGCGCTGAAGGCGGCACACGGGCGGGACTGGGCTGCCGTCGACGGCGGCACCCTCGTCGTGGTGGAAGGACCGCGCTTCTCGACCCGCGCCGAATCGCTGTGGCACCAGGCGCAGGGCTGGTCGGTGGTGGGCATGACCGGGCACCCCGAGGCTGCGCTCGCCCGCGAACTGGAGCTGTGCTACACGTCCCTGAACCTGGTCACCGACCTCGACGCGGGTGCGGAGAGCGGCGAGGGCGTCTCGCACGAGGAGGTGCTGCGGGTGTTCGCCGCCAACGTGGAGCGGCTGCGCGGCGTGCTGTTCGACGCGGTCGCCGCGCTGCCCGCCACCGGGGAGCGGGACTGCCTGTGCGCGAACGCGCTGGGCGGGATGGACCCGGGCTTCGCACTGCCGTAGCGGACCGGGACTGCCTGGCCCGCGCTGTCCGGGCCCTTTCGTGCGCCACCATCCGTTCCCCTGGGCCCGTCCGGCCGTTCACCTGGGGCCGTCCGGCCGTTCCCCTGGCGCCGTCCGGCGTGCCGCCGCCCGTCTCGCGGCGGAACCTCTCCTTCGGGTGACCGAGTTGTCCACAACCCGCGAGTAGCGCACGGGCTCCAGCGGCGTTCGGCGCGAGGCCTCATCGTGGCATCGCAAGCCGGTTCCACACCGGTCCCCGAGCGCAGGTGGTGGCTCCCATGTCCCTGTCTTCCCCTTCTCCGGCCGCAGACCGCCTCTTTCCAGGCCCGCTCGCCACGGAGACCCCGGCCCCCTGCGAGGTGCCGCACTTCGCTCCCGTACGCGTGCGGGGCGGGCGGTACCTGCTGCGCCGGCTGCTGCGCCACCGCGGGCGGGCCGTGGTCGCCGGGCTGGCGGTCACGGCCGCCGCGCTGGTGGCCGCGGGCCCCCGGCCGACCCAGGACGCCCCTCGCGGCGCCCCCGCCCGCGGGCACCCGGGACCGGCGGCCGGCACCGCCGCCGCTTCGCGCGACGCCCGCGCCTCGGACGCGGACCGGACGGTGACCGTGCCCGTGCGCATCGCCGACGCGGCGACGGTCCGACTGCTGCGCCCGGGCGACCGGGTGGACGTGATCGCCGTCACGGATCAGGCGGCGGACGGCCGGGCCAGGGTCGTGGCGCGCGGAGCACGGGTGAAGAAGGTCCCCGAGCCCCTCGGCAGCTCCGGCGCGGCGGCGCACACGGGTTCGGGCAGGGACACCGTTGTGGCGCCCGACGTGGCGCCGGCGGCGGGAAGCGACATGGACGACGCCCTGGTCACCCTGGCCGTGCCGCGTTCCGCGGGGGCGGAGCTGGCCGGAGCGAGCGCGACCGCCCGATTGGCGGTGACCCTCTGGTGAGGCTTAGGTTGCTGAGCTGTTTGTTGTACAACCTGCATGCCCGAGGAGTGTCCCGAGGTGAGTACGGAGAAGGACCCGAGCGTCTGGCATGGCTTCAAGGCCTTCCTGATGCGCGGGAACGTCGTCGAGCTGGCGGTCGCGGTGGTCGTCGGCGCCGCTTTCAGCAACATCGTCAACTCAGTGGTCAAAGGCGTGATCAACCCGGTCGTCGGGGCGATCGGCACCAAGAACCTCGACCACTACAGCTCGTGCCTCAGCTCCAGCTGCAAGGGCGACGACGGCATCCAGATCATGTGGGGCTCGGTCCTCGGCGCGACCCTGCAGTTCCTGATCACCGCCGCGGTGGTCTACTTCCTGATGGTGCTGCCCATGGCGAAGTTCCTGGCCCGCCAGGAGGCCCGGAAGAAGGCCAAGGACGGCATGCGGGAGCCGCACGAGGTCATCGAGGTGACCGAGCTGCAGGTCCTCGAGGAGATCCGCGACGAACTGGTCGCGCGGCGCGGCGGCGAGCACGAGCGGGCGTAACCGTCAGGGCGGCCCGCGGCCGCCGGGATCACAGGTGGTGCGGCGGCTTCTCGTCGAGGAAGCGCTTGAGGTCGGCGGCGGCGTCGCCGTCCGGGCGCTCGCCCCAGCCCCGGTCGGTGTCGTCGGTGGACTGCTGGTTCAGCGGGTCGTCGAAGATCAGCGCGTTCTTCGGGCGACGCGGCTCGGGGGCAGTGCTCATGTCTCCAGGGTACGGTCTGCGGCAGGCCTGCCCGCGGCGGGATTTTCCGGCGGCTTTCTGCTGTGCTGGGGGCCATGACGTCCAGTTCCGCTTCCGCCGCGGGGTCCGGTTCTCCGGAGCCCTCCCGCCCCTCCCGGCCACTGCGCCCCCTCACCGCGCGCGGCCGGCACGAGTCGCACCGCGTGTCCTCACCGCTCGAGCTCTTCTTCGACCTGTGCTTCGTCGTGGCGATCGCGCAGGCGGGCGCGGAGCTGGTCCACGCCGTGGCGGAGGGCCACGCGGGACAGGGCATCCTGAACTACGCGATGGCGTTCTTCGCCATCTGGTGGGCCTGGATGAACTTCTCGTGGTTCGCCTCGGCCTACGACAACGACGACGTGCTCTACCGGGTCGTCACGCTGGTGCAGATCGCCGGTGTGCTGGTGCTGGCCGCGGGTGTCTCCCGGGCCTTCACCGACCGCGACTTCTTCCTGGTGTGGCTCGGCTACGTGATCATGCGGGTGGCGATGGCCGCACAGTGGCTGCGTGCGGCACGGGGCGCCGAGGGCTCGGAGCGCCGCACGGCGTCGCGCTACGCGGCGGGTGTGCTGCTGTGCCAGATCGGCTGGTTGGGGCTGGTGCTCCTGCCGGAGCGGGCCCGGCCGTGGGTGTTCCTGGTGATGGTGCTCGCGGAACTGTCGGTGCCGGTGTACGCGGAGAGGACGCAGCCGACCTCCTGGCATCCGCACCACATCGCCGAACGGTACGGGCTGTTCACGATCATCGTGCTGGGCGAGACGGTCTCGGCGGCCACGGTCGCGGTGAAGTCGGCCTCCGACGAGCACTTCGCACTGGCCGAGTTGCTGCCGATCGCGGCGGGCGGCCTGCTGATCGTCTTCTCGGCCTGGTGGATCTACTTCGTGGTGCCGATCCACGGTTATCTGCGCTCCAGCCGCGAGTCCTTCCTGTGGGGCTACGGCCACTACCTGATCTTCGCCTCGGCGGCGGCGATCGGCGCGGGGCTGGAGGTGGCGGTGGAGCACGCCGTCGGCAAGAGCCGTCTGTCGGCCCTGGAGGCGTCGGCCGCCGTGACCCTGCCGACGGCGTTGTACCTGATCACCGTCTGGGCCCTGCACGCTCGCCACTTCAAGGTGGGCATCGCCCAGCAGCTGGTGCTGCCCACCAGCGCCCTCCTGGTGATCTGCTGCACCTTCCTCGGCGACTGGGCGGTCCTCGCGGCGGGTCTCGTCTCGGCGCTGGCCGTGGCGACGGGCGTCATCCTGACGGCGCGCGTGTCCGCGGGTCCGGGCCGGGACCGGACGGCGCGACAGGCGGCCTGAGCACCGCACTTCCGGCCCGGCCGCCGGGGAGACTGACCCGCATGACTGTGGACGCTTTGACGGATGTCGCCGGGGTGCGGGTGGGCCATGCGACCCGCACGGGTGGCGGGTGGCTCACCGGGACGACGGTCGTGCTGGCCCCGGAGGGCGGCGCGGTCGCCGCCGTGGACGTGCGCGGCGGCGGACCCGGCACCAAGGAGACCGACGCGCTCGATCCGCGCAACCTCGTGCGGACGGTGGAGGCGGTCGTCCTGACCGGCGGCAGCGCGTACGGGCTGGACGCCGCCTCGGGAGTGATGGCCTGGCTGGAGGAGCGCGGGCGGGGCGTGCGCGTGGGCCCCGAGCCCTCGCACGTGGTGCCGGTGGTGCCGGCGGCCTGCGTGTTCGACCTGGGCCGGGGCGGTGACTTCCGGGCCCGGCCGGACGCGGCGACCGGGCGCGAGGCGGTCGAGGCCGCCGCCGCGAGCGAGCCGGGTGCGCCCGTCCCCCAGGGCTGCGTCGGGGCCGGCACGGGGGCGGCGGTGGGGCCGGTCAAGGGCGGCATCGGCAGCGCGAGCACGGTGCTCGCCTCGGGGGTCACGGTGGCGGCGCTCGTCGTGGCCAACGCGGCCGGGTCGGCCGTGGACCCCGAAACGGGGGTGCTGTACGGCGAGTTGTTCCAGGGGCGGGCCGAGTATCCCGACGCGCGGGTGCACGAGACCGCGCTCAGACGGCTCGCCGAAGCCGCCGCGCGCAACGGGCCGCCCCCGCTGAACACCACGCTCGCGGTGGTCGCCACCGACGCCGACCTGTCCAAGGCCCAGGCGCAGAAACTCGCCGGGACGGCACACGACGGCATCGCACGCGCCGTCCGGCCGGTGCACCTGCTCAACGACGGGGACACGGTGTTCGCCCTGGCCACCGGCGCCCGTCCGCTCGCCCCCGACCCCGGCCCTCCCGCTCCCGGTACCGGCTCACCCGCTCCCCGCTCCGGCTTGTCCGCTCCCGGTTCCGGTGCGCCCGCTGCGGGTTCCGGTGCGGCCGCTGCGGGTCCGCCCGTCTCCGGTGGGGCCCTCGCCCTGAACGAGGTGCTCGCCGCCGGAGCGGACGTGGTGACCCGCGCGATCGTCCGCGCCGTGCGGGCCGCCGAGTCGGTGGACGGGCCCGGCGGAACATGGCCGGCCTACCGGGAGTTGTACGGGAGGCGATGATCCGGGTGGGCGGCAGGAGGGGGCGGACAGTGCGGGCATCTGGGGCCAACTGCCCCCGCCGAGGGCGACGTCGGACCCCTGGCAGGTCTCATGGGGGCGACGATTGTCCCGGTTCTGTCACGTGAAAGGTTTTCAGCCGAACCGCGGGAACCTCGCGCGGGGCCGTCCGCCTCTCTATCCACGCATTACAGCCACTCACCACTCGCTCACTTCGCACTTTCCGCTCAGCACTTCTCACTTCCACGAACCTGGAGCAGCCCGTGACAACGCCGGACATAGCAGCGCGGCGCATACTGGGGGCCTGTGCCGCCCTGATGGTCGGCACCCTCACCCTCACCGGATGCGGCGGCGACGCCAAGGCCAACGACGACGGCAAGGGCGGCGGCAAGGACAGCGTCAAGACCTCCACGGCCAAGATCGACATCTCGGCCAAGGACGGTTCCACCAGTGCGTCGATCAACGCGACCGGCGTGAAGGTCAGCGACGGAAAGCTGACCGACGTGAAGATGACCGTCGCAGGATCCGGCAAGGACATACCCGGCACGATCTCGGCCGACGGCGCCACCTGGAAGCCGAAGGAGCAGCTGGACCGCGGCACGAAGTACCAGCTCTCGGCGACGGCCAAGGACGACGCGGGCCGCGTCGCCGCCGCCAACTCCATCTTCACGACCGTCACCACGAAGAACAGCTTCATCGGCACGTACACACCGGACAACGGCACGACGGTGGGCGTCGGCATGCCGGTGTCGTTCAACTTCGACAAGGTCATCAGCGACAAGAAGGCCGTGCAGTCGCACATCACGGTGACCTCCAGCAGTGGCCAGCAGGTGGTCGGCCACTGGTTCGGCGCCCAGCGCCTCGACTTCCGGCCCCAGGAGTACTGGAAGGCCGGCTCCAAGGTCACGATGAACATAGACCTGGACGGCGTGCAGGGCGCGAACGGCGTCTACGGCGTGCAGAAGAAGACCGTGACCTTCACGATCGGCCGCTCGCAGGTCTCCACGGTCGACGTCAACACGCAGACCATGACGGTCGTCCGCGACGGCCGGACCGTCAAGACGATCCCCGTCTCCACGGGCAGCCCCGAGCACACCACGTACAACGGGCAGATGGTGATCTCGGAGAAGTTCACGCAGACGCGCATGAACAGCCAGACGGTCGGCCTGGGCGGCGAGTACGACATCCCGGACGTGCCGCACGCCATGCGCCTGACGACCTCCGGCACCTTCATCCACGGCAACTACTGGTACAACCCGGGCAACCCGCCCTTCGGCAACTCCGGCACCAGCCACGGCTGTGTCGGCATGCAGGACGCGCGAGGCGCGCAGGGCGACACCCCCGCCAAGTCGTTCTTCGACAGCTCGCTCATCGGCGACGTCGTGATCGTGAAGCACTCCCCCGACAAGACGGTCGCCCCGGACAACGGCCTCAACGGCTGGAACATGCCGTGGAGCGAGTGGACCGCCGGAAGCAGCGCCTGACCCCCTGAGTCACAACGCGCCGCTGACCAGCGGATTTTGACGAACCGCCGGGCCGCACGGGAACTTCTCGTGCGGCCCGGCCGTTTTTCCGCCGTACGTTTTCTCGGTTCCCGGACACGATGTCCCACCGAGGGGCTACGGTATGCACCCACCAGGTGACATGCAGCAACGCCGGGAGAAACCTTGAGCGTTCCGTACGAGACGACCGCGTACGAACCACGCCGCTCGCCCGAGTCTCCGGAGGAGCAGCTCGCGCGGCTGCTCGGTCGCGCGCTGAACTCCTTCGAACTGCCCGACGAGACGATACGCCGGCTCGACTGCGCGCTGGCGTACGACGGTTCGCTGCACTCCGCGCACCACAGCGCGGGCCTGCACCGCGAGACGTACCGGCACACCTGGCTGCTCGCCGACGGATCGGCGCTCACCCTGTGGGAGCTGGTGCACAACACCGCCCCGGGCGGCGAGTCGCAGCACGAGGTCTACCTCGACGAGGAGGAGCTGGGCACCGCCACCGGACGCTTGCCGTTGCCGCCGGACGCGCCGGAGTTCGAGCCGCCGGTGCTCGTGCAGTTCTCCGTACTGCCCGAGGCCCGGCACGCGTACGCCCCCGGCGACGCCGCCGACCACGCCCGGCGGCTGCTGCGGCGGGCGGAGAACACGGACCGCCCCGGCACGGAGGTCGCCGCGCTGCTCCAGACGGCGTCCGGACACCAGATCACGCAGGCCTTCGGCCGTCCCTGCCGCGCGGGACGCGCCGGGCTGGGCTTCACGCTCTACGAGCACGCCTTCCTGCTGCGCGACGGCGTGGAGGTCTCCCTGTGGGAGGTGGAGCACACGGCGACGCCCGACGGCCGCCACATGTGCGAGGTCTACGCCACCGAGGACGCGGCCCGCGACGCGATGGAGCGGCGGGCGGCGCGACTGCCTTGAGCGCCGCGCCGTCGGCCGGTCAGTGGCCGTCGCCGAGCTGACGCACCAGGCCGGCGAAGGCGGCCCGCTCCGCCGGGGTCAGTTCGACGTACTCCCGGTGGGGTCCGGAGCCGCGCTGGGCCGGGAGTGCCCGCAGGGCGGCCGCGTGCGGTCGGCGGCGGATCTCGAACCGGAGGCCGAATCGGTAACCGGCGAGGCCGACGGCGCAGGCGAGGATCAGCACGGCGGGCAGGACCACACCGAACCAGACCAGGAACGGGACGTGCTCAGGCATGTCTGCAAGTGAACACCACGGTCCGGGACTTTGGCCCCGGATCGTGACGTATCTCGCAGGTGACGTGAACTACTCACAGCACCCCAAAGGGGCCATGACCGGCCATGGAGGCCACGGCCGGCCGCTGAGGCCGCTGCCGGGGCTTCAGGCCGCCACCGCCTGCTTGCGGTCCGCCGACGTGCGCTGCGCGCCCTCGTCGTCGCCGTCCGCCCCGCCCCGGCCCGCACCGCCCGGCGCGGACGCACGCAGGGTCTTCAGGGCGACCACCAGGGCCGTCGTCGCGCAGACGCCCGCCGCGACGGCGATCAGGTAGAAGAACGGGTTGCCGATCAGCGGGACCACGAAGATGCCGCCGTGCGGGGCGCGCAGTGTGGCGCCGAAGGTCATCGACAGGGCGCCGGTGAGCGCGCCGCCGACCATCGAGGCGGGGATGACGCGCAGCGGGTCGGCCGCCGCGAACGGGATGGCGCCCTCGGAGATGAACGAGGCTCCCAGCACCCAGGCGGCCTTGCCGTTCTCCCGCTCGGTGTGGGTGAAGAGCCTGCCGCGCACGGTCGTGGCCAGGGCCATCGACAGCGGCGGCACCATGCCGGCGGCCATCACCGCGGCCATGATCTTCATCGCGGAGTCGCTCGGGTCGGAGACGGCGATCCCGGCGGTGGCGAAGGTGTAGGCGACCTTGTTGACCGGGCCGCCCAGGTCGAAGCACATCATCAGGCCGAGCAGCGCCCCGAGCAGGACGGCGTTGGTGCCGGTCAGGCCGTTGAGCCAGTCGGTCATGCCCTTCTGGGCGGCGGCGATGGGTTTGCCGATGACCACGAACATCAGGAACCCGACGACCGCCGAGGAGATCAGCGGGATCACCACCACCGGCATGATGCCGCGCAACGCCGCCGGGATGCGGATCTTCTGGACCGCGATCACCACGCCGCCCGAGATCAGACCGGCCGCGAGACCGCCCAGGAAGCCCGCGTTGATGGTGAGGGCGATCGAGCCGCCGACGAAACCGGGGACGAGTCCGGGCCGGTCGGCCATGCCGTAGGCGATGTAACCGGCCAGCACCGGCACGAGGAAGGCGAAGGCCACGCCGCCGATCTGGAACAGCAGCGCCGCCCAGCTGTCGGACTGGGTCCAGAGGAAGTGGTCCATGACCGACGGCGCCTTGTTGATCTTGTAGCCGCCGA
Source organism: Streptomyces sp. NPDC021356 (assembly GCF_040641015.1). Lineage (NCBI taxonomy): Bacteria > Bacillati > Actinomycetota > Actinomycetes > Kitasatosporales > Streptomycetaceae > Streptomyces > Streptomyces sp. NPDC021356. Next base: position 15,749 of record NZ_JBFACU010000007.1, read on the forward strand.
TCGCGAAACCGAGGGCGATCAGCAGCCCGCCCGCGGCGACGAACGGGACCATGTAACTGACGCCCGACATCAGCCACTTGCGCAGCTTGGTGCCGTAGCCCTCGCCCGCCTCTCCGGCCCGCTCGACCGGCGTGCCACCGGGCGCCGCCGCCGCGCTCACCTCACCGCGTGCGGCCTTGCCACGGACCTCGCCGATCAGTTCGCCGGGCCGGTTGATGCCCGCCTTGACGCCGACGTCGACGGTCGGCTTCCCGGCGAAGCGGTCCTTGTCCCGTACGGGGACGTCATGGGCGAAGATCACGCCGTCGGCCGCCGCGATCACGGCCGGGTCGAGCCGGGTGAATCCGGCCGAGCCCTGCGTCTCGACGACCAGCTCGACGCCCGCCTCGCGGCCCGCGTTCTCCAGTGACTCGGCCGCCATGTAGGTGTGCGCGATGCCGGTGGGGCAGGAGGTGACGGCGACGATCCGGAACGGGGAGGCGGGCGGGGGCGTGGGCTCCGCCGCGGCGGCCGGTGGGGCGGCGGTGCCCGTCGCGGCGCCGGCGGAGGCCGCCCCCGGCGCCGCGACGGAGTCCTCGAAGGCCTCAGGGGCCTCGGGGTTCTCCGAGTCGGCGGCCCGGTTCGCGTGGGCCGCGGGGCCCTCCGCGCGCCCGGCTGCCTCGGCACCCCCGGCGGTCTCAGTGCTCCCTGCGGCCTCAGCACCCTCTGCGGCCTCACTGCTCCCGGCGGCATCTCTGCTCCCGGCCGCCTCGGTGCCCTCCGCCCTGCCCGCCGGGCTCGCGTCGCCGCGGATCAGCGCCGCCGCCGTCGCCGCGTCGCCCGCGGTGCGCAGGGCGGCGGTGAACTCGGCGTTCATCAGCTGCCGGGCCAGCGAGGACAGGATCGTCAGGTGGGCGTCGTCGGCGCCCGACGGAGCGGCGATCAGGAAGATCAGGTCGGCGGGGCCGTCCGGCGCGCCGAAGTCGATCCCGGCGGCGCTGCGCCCGAAGGCGAGCGTCGGCTCGGTGACGTGCGCGCTGCGGCAGTGCGGGATGCCGATGCCGCCGTCGAGGCCGGTCGGCATCTGCGCCTCGCGGGCGGCCACGTCGGCGAGGAAGCCGTCCAGGTCGGTCACCCGGCCCTGGGCCACCATCCGTTCGGCGAGGGCGCGCGCCGCCGCCTCCTTGGTGTCGGCGGACAGGTCGAGGTCGACCAGGTCCGCGGTGATCATGTCACTCATCGCGGGCTCCTTAGCGCGCGTATCGCCCGGGCGGCGGGGCTGGGGACGGGAGTGGGGACGGTGGCGCTCGTGTGGAAAGGAGCGGGGAAGGCGGAACGAGCGGAGGTCAGCGGGGTGGCGGAGGCGCCGGCGGCGGTCATGACACCGGCTCCGTGAGCGCGCGGTCCACGGGCACCTCGGCGGTGACCGTGACCGACTCGGGGTCCAGGTCGCCCGGGGCCGGCATCACGCTGCCGGGCAGCCTGACCGCGGCGGCGCCGTGCGCGACGGCCGAGGCCAGGGCCCGCGGTCCGGAGCCGCCGGCGATGAGGAAGCCGGCCAGGGAGGAGTCGCCCGCGCCGACGTTGCTGCGTACGGTCTCGACGCGCGCGCTGCCGTACCAGGCGCCCGCGCCGTCCACGAGCAGTTGCCCGTCGGCGCCCAGGCTCGCCAGGACGGCGCGTGCGCCCAGGCCGCGCAGTTCCTCCGCCGCCTTGACCGCGTCGCCCACCGTCGCCAGCGGGCGCCCGACGGCCTGCGCCAGTTCCTCGGCGTTGGGCTTGACCACGTCCGGCCCCTCGCGCAGCGCCGCCAGGAGAGCGGGTCCCGAGGTGTCCAGCGCGATGCGTACGCCGGCGGCGTGCGCCCGCGCGACCAGGTCGGCGTACCAGGAGGGCGCGAGGCCGCGCGGCAGGCTGCCGCAGCAGGCGATCCAGTCGGCGCCGCGCGAGCTGCCCCGAACCGCCTCCAGCAGCGACTCCTGCTCCTCGCGGGTGAGTTCAGGGCCGGGCGCGTTGATCTTCGTCAGGACGCCGTCCGCCTCCGCGAGGGCGATGTTGGAACGGGTCGCACCGGCGACGGGGACCGGCGCGACCTCGATGCCCTGCGCGTCGAGCAGTTCGGCGACCAGTGCGCCGGGCGCACCACCAAGGGGCAGTACGGCGATCGTGCGCCGTCCGGCGGCGGCGACCGCGCGCGAGACGTTCACGCCCTTGCCGCCCGGGTCCACCCGCTCGCCGGTGGCCCGGACGACCTCGCCGCGGTCCAGGGAGGGGACCTCGTAGGTGCGGTCCAGGGACGGGTTGGGGGTGACGGTGACGATCATGCGCGTACCACTTCCGTGCCGCCGCGCTCGATGGCGGCGGCGTCCTCGGGGCTCAACCCGCTGTCGGTGATCAGCAGGTCCACGTCGCTCAGGCCGCCGAAGCGCGCGAAGTGCTCCTGGCCGTGCTTGGCGGAGTCGGCGAGCAGCACCACGCGGCGGGCCGCGGCGATCGCCGCGCGCTTGACCGCCGCCTCGGCGAGGTCCGGGGTGGTCAGGCCGTGTTCTGCGGAGAAGCCGTTGGCGGCGACGAACAGGACGTCGGCGCGGATCTCGCCGTAGGCCCGCAGCGCCCAGGCGTCCACGGCGGCGCGCGTACGGTGCCGTACGCGCCCGCCGACGAGGTGGAGTTGCAGACCGGGGTGGTCGGCGAGGCGGGCGGCTATGGGCAGGGAGTGCGTGACGACGGTGAGGTCGGCCTCCAGGGGCAGGGCGGCGGCCAGGCGGGCCACCGTCGTACCGGCGTCGAGGATCAGTGTGCCCTCGGCGGGGAGTTCGGCCAGGGCCGCCTTGGCGATGCGGTCCTTCTCGTCGGCCGCCGTGGCCTCGCGCTCGGTCAGGTCCGGCTCGAAGTCGAGGCGGCCGGCCGGGATGGCCCCGCCGTGCACCCGGCGCAGCAGGCCGGCCCGGTCGAGGGTCTTCAGGTCGCGGCGGATCGTCTCCGCCGTCACCTGGAACTCCTCGGCGAGCGACACGACGTCCACCCGGCCGCCGTCACGGGCGAGCCGGAGGATCTCCTGCTGCCGCTCCGCTGCATACATGTCCGTTTGCCTCCGGCTGATGCCCGAACTTGTGGTTTCACTCGGAGGCTACGCTGGGATATCCGGAAAGTAAACAGGTTCGGGCTCAAGCGGGTACGAATGGACTTTCGGGGCTGGGAGGGGGACCCTCGGACCCGCCCTGGGCCTGAGGGTTCCCCCTCCCCTCCCGCCCCGGGCGCTGGAGGCAAGCATCGGACCCGCCCCGGGTGACGCAAAGGGCCCGGCACCTCCATCGGCACGGCGAAGGGCCCGGCGCCTCCCCCGGCGCCGGGCCCCCTCAGCGTCCCCGCCCCGCTCAGCCGACGAGTTCCGGCTCCCGGGGCCCGGCAGCCGCGAGCCCCTCGCCGTCCGCCCCCTCCGTGTCACCCGCGCCCTGCGCACCCTCGGCGCCTTCCTCGTGCTGGGCCGGCCGCCGGGGCAGCGCGGACATCAGGACGAAGATCGCACCCAGGACCGCGGCCACCCACCACAGCGCGTGCTGGAAGGCGTCGACGAAGGCCGGGCCCACCTGAGCCGGGGTGAGCCGGTCACCGATCACTCCGAAGAACACGACCGACACCAGGCCGAGGCCCAGCGCGTTGCCCATCTGCTGGACGGTGTTGATCAGACCGGACGCCGAGCCCGCGTGCTCACGCGGCACCTCGGAGAGCACCGCGTCCGTCAGCGGAGCGACGATCAGGCCCATGCCCACGCCCATGACGACCAGCGGAAGCGCCATCTGCCAGGGGGCGATGTGCAGGCCGTAGCGGCCGGACTCCCAGATGTAGAGCAGCACACCGGCCGCCATGAGCAGGGCACCCGCCTGGAGCACCTTGCGGCCGAAGCGCGGGACCAGCTTCTGCACGGACAGGCCCGCCGCCACGGACACGGCGAGGGAGAACGGGACCCCCGTCAGTCCCGCCCGCAGCGGGCTCCAGCCCAGGCCGATCTGCATGTACAGCGTCCAGACCAGGAAGAAGACGCCCAGCGCGACACCGAAGACCGTCTGTACGGCGATGCCCGCCGCGAAGCTCTTCACGCGGAACAGCGACAGTTCGACCAGCGGGGAGCCGTCGCGCGCCGCCTTGCGCCGCTCGTACGCCACCAGCAGCGCGAACACCGCCACCGCGCCCGCCATCGACCCGTACCCCCACAGCGGCCAGCCCAGCTCGCGGCCCCGGGTCAGCGGGTAGAGCAGCATCAGCAGACCGAGCGTGACGAGGGCGACGCCGACCAGGTCCAGTTTCAGCGCCCGCGGCGCCTTGGACTCGGCGATGAAACGGCTGCCGAGCAGCAGGGCCACCACGCCCACCGGAAGGTTGATCAGGAAGATCGGCCGCCACTGGAGGCCGAACAGGTTCCACTGAGTCAACAGCGCGCCGAGCAGCGGCCCGGAGACCGCGCCCAGTCCCACGATCGCGCCGAACAGGCCGAAGACCTTGCCGCGTTCGCGCGCCGGGAAGGTGGCGTGCACGATCGACAGGACCTGCGGCACCATCATCGCGGCCATGGCGCCTTGCAGGATGCGGGAGGCGACCAGCATCTCGGGGTTCACGGCGAAGCCGCACAGCGCGGAGGCGAGGGTGAAGCCCCCGATGCCCAGGAGGAACAGCCGCTTGCGGCCGTGGATGTCGCCGAGCCGCCCGCCGGTGATCAGTCCGGCCGCGAAGGCGAGGGCGTAACCGGCGGTGATCCACTGGATCTGGCCGAAGGACGCGCCGGTGTCCTTCTGGATGGACGGTATCGCGATGTTGACGATCGTGACGTCCACGAGGTCCATGAAGGCCGCGGTCATCACGATCGCCAGCGCGAACCAGCGGCGGCGGTCGGCCACCTGTGGTGAGCTGCTGACAAGGGTTTCGCTGGAGGTCATACGGACAAGCTAGCCAGGAAATAGGCCAGATCGTGTCCTAGATGTGCGGCATCCTCGGACCTATGACGACGGACACTCCGGCACGGCTCCTCCAGCTCCTGTCCCTGCTCCAGACACCCCGCGAATGGCCCGGTGGCGAGCTGGCCGAGCGGCTCGGGGTGTCCCGGCGGACCGTCCGGCGGGACATCGACCGGCTGCGCGAACTGGGCTACCCGGTTCAGGCGAGCATGGGCTCCGACGGCGGGTACCGGCTGGTCGCGGGCAAGGCGATGCCACCGCTCGTACTCGACGACGAGGAGGCCGTGGCCATCGCGGTCGGGCTGCGGGCCGGGGCCGGGCACGCGATCGAGGGCATGGACGAGGCGGCGGTGCGGGCACTGGCGAAGCTGGAGCAGGTGCTGCCGGCCAGGCTGCGCCACCGCGTCTCCACCCTCCAGGCCGCCACCACGCCGCTGACCAGCGGGGACGCGGCGTCCGTCGCCCCCGAGACACTGACCGTGATGGCGTCCGCGGTGGCGGGGCGGGAACGGCTGCGCTTCGCCTACCGGGCCGGGGACGGCACCGGCACACGGCGCCTGACGGAGCCGTACCGGCTGGTGTCGACCGGGCGCCGCTGGTACCTCGTCGCCTACGACCTGGATCGGGCGGACTGGCGGACGTTCCGCGTCGACCGGGTCAGCGAACCGTTTCCGACCGGCGCGCGCTTCACTCCGCGCGAGCTGCCCACCGGGAGCGCGGCGGAGTACCTGCGCCACTCGATGCAGCGACGGCAGGAGACGTACGCGTTCACGGTCACCTTCCCCGAACCCGCCGAGGCGGTCGCGGCGCGGCTGCCCGCCTGGCTCGGTACCCCGGAGCCCCTGCCGGACGGCGGCTACCGGCTCCGCGCGACGGTCGGCGACCGGGTGGAGTGGCTCGCGCTACGACTGGCGATGCTGGGGTGCGAGTTCACAGTGCAGGAACCGCTGGAACTCGTCGAGTGCGTACGGGAGTTGGGGGAACGCATGGCGCGGGCCGCCGGAGGGCGGGCGGTCGGGACGCAGGGCTAGCCCGGCCCTGTCGGGTCGTGGGGTCTGTGGGTGGTCCAGGGGAAGTCCCGTAGTGCCGCCAGGTTGCGCAGGGCCAGGGCGGCCGGTCCGTCCGGGCCGGTGGCCGGTGCCTCGCCGGTGGCCCAGGCTTCTACGGCCACCCGCACGGCGGCGCTCGCCACGGCCGCCGAGAAGCGCAGTTCCGGTGCGATGCCGTCGGTGCTTACGGCGCTCCCGGCGCTCGTGATGTTCCCGCTCCCCGTCCCGGGCCCGGGTTCCTCGGCCGACCCGGCCGACCCGGCCGACCGGGCCGCGAGCACCCGGGCGAGGTCGCGTTCCGACTCCAGGCAGACCTCGGCCCACACCTTGCGCACCGCCGGACTGCTCGCCGCCAGGCGGATGAGCGTGCGCGCCCACTGCCAGGAGACCGCGGAGACGCCCGAGCCCGGGGTGAAGGTGTGCCGCACCGCGTGGGCCAGGGCCTCCGGGACCGAGAGCCCGGCCGGGGCGGCCCCGACCGCCTCCCTCCACCGCTCGGCGCCCGCCGCGTAGCAGGGGGCCACGGCCTCTTCCTTCGTGGCGAAATAGCGGTAGAAGGTGCGCGGGGCGACACCCGCCGCCTGGGCGATGTCCTCGGCACGCGTGGCACGCAGTCCCCGGGTCGTGAAGAGGCGGGCCGCCGCCGACGCGATCTCCATCCGGGTGGCGGCCTTGCGGCGCTCGGTCAGGGAAGGGGCCTTGCGGTCGGCGGGGATGGAGCTCGTCACACCGGCAGGCTATGCCGGTGTGGCAGAATCTGCCATCTGGCGGGCCACCCCGGGGTTCAGGTCCGGGGTGCCCCGTCTCTCCGGCCCGCCCGGCACCGGCAACCACGCGCAGGGGCCCCGCCGGGCCACGCCGCGCCCCCGATGGGCATGGAGCCGGGCTCCGACGCCCGGGGGAAGGCGCCGAAGCCCGGCTCTGGGAAGGTCCCGGCGCCGGGGGGAGTGCGTCGGGACGTGGCTCTGTGTGCGCCGCCCGGCCCTCACCGGCCGTCGGCCGGCCGCGTGGATCGGCTCAAGTCGGACCGGCTCGGGTCGGTGGCTGCGATCAGTTCGTACGGCGGCCCGGCACGTACGGCGGCACGGTCGATCAGTACGGGCGATCGGTACGGTCGATCAGTACGGCAGCACGGTCGGTGCGGCCCTGCCGGACGACGTGGGTGTGTCGGACGACGTAGGTCGGTCGGGTGGTACTACTCTGGCGGACCGGCGTCCGGACAGGTACCGAACTTCCGGGCCCGGAAGGGTTGTTCCCGGCGCGCCGCCGGTTGAAGCGACGCTCCACAGCCATGTTTGCGCGGGCTTTGGCCACCGGGCGTACGCGGTGGGAGTCGGCCTGCCGTGTCCGCTACCGCTCCCGCGCGATGCACGCACCGCGCACACGCCGCACCGAACACATGCCGCACCGTACACGCACTGCGCCGCCCGCGTACCGAACCCCACACGCGCCGCGCCGTCCACGCGCCGCGGAGGCCCGCCTGGCCGCGCCCTGCCGCGAAGGCCCGGGGAGAGCGGCTCCCCGGGGCGGACCCTCACGCCGCGGCGTCGAACCCCGTGTCGCGGGCCAGCTTCTTCAGCTCCAGCAGCGCGTGCTTCTCGATCTGGCGGATGCGCTCACGCGTCAGGCCGTGCTCCTTGCCGACCTCGGTCAGCGTCCGCTCGCGGCCGTCGTCGATGCCGTAGCGCATCTTGATGATGGAGGCCGTGCGCTGGTCGAGGCGGCCGATCAGGTCGTCCAGCTCCTCGCTGCGCAGCAGGGTCAGGACCGACTGCTCGGGCGAGACCGCGGAGGTGTCCTCCAGCAGGTCGCCGAACTGGGTCTCGCCCTCGTCGTCCACCGACATGTTCAGCGAGACCGGGTCACGGGCCCAGTCGAGCACGTCGGAGACGCGCTCCGGCGTCGAGCCCAGCTCCGCGGCGATCTCCGCGGGCTCCGGGTCGCGGCCGTTCTCCCGGTTGAACTCGCGCTGGACGCGGCGGATGCGGCCCAGCTCCTCCACCAGGTGGACGGGGAGCCGGATGGTGCGCGACTGGTCCGCTATCGAGCGCGTGATCGCCTGGCGGATCCACCAGGTGGCGTACGTCGAGAACTTGAAGCCCTTGCGGTAGTCGAACTTCTCCACCGCGCGCACCAGGCCGGCGTTGCCCTCCTGGATCAGGTCCAGCAGGGGCAGGCCGCTGCGCGGGTATCGGCGGGCGACCGCGACGACCAGGCGCAGGTTGGAGCGGATGAACACGTCCTTGGCCCGCTCACTGTCGGCGACCAGGGCCTCCAGCTCCTCGCGAGTGGCCTCGGCCGGGGACTCCTCGTACCCGTCGAGGATCTGCCGCGCGAACACACCCGCCTCGATGACCTGGGACAGCTCGACCTCCTTGGCGGCATCGAGCAGCGGTGTACGCGCGATCTCGTCGAGGTACATGCCGACCAGGTCGCGGTCGGCGATCTCGCCGCCATGGGCGCGAACACTGCGTGCCGCGTCGGCCGTCTCGCCGGTGGCGGACTGTCGACGGGCGACGGCACGGGTTGCCATGCGTGCTCCCTTGCGATGGTGTGTCAGCGGGTGGTCCACAGGACGCTCGGCACTCTCTGGGGGACTCTCCTCGGGTGCCCCGCATCCGATGGGAACAACGACTTGAAACCGGACAGAATTCCCAACCCGCCCCCCAATTTTTCTGATCATGCAGTACCCTGTGCCGCCGCGGCGTGTCGCACGCCGTGGCAGCGGGCACGGAGCCGCAGGTCAGGAGGGCGGCCGAGGACCCTCCGGGCGGACCCGGCCCCCGCCGACCGCCTCTTCGTGAGACACCGGTCACACGGATACCGCAGTCCCCACGGCGGAAGAGCGTCATCCTCGACCGCCCCTCCATTCTCATGGACGGGCGGCGCCGCCCGAAGGTTGCCGCAAAGCCGGGATCTCGGGAGATTCCCGGACACCACCCCAGGGCCGGGCCGGGGTCGACCCCGAGCCGGCCCTCAGCCACCCCGGCTGCCCCGGCTGCCCCGGCCCTCAGCCGCCCACGACTCGGCCCTCAGCCGTCCCCGGCCCCGCCCTCGACCGCCCACGACTCGGCCCTCAGCCGTCCCCGACTCTCGACTCTGCCCTCGGTCGCCCCCGAGCCGACCCTCAGCCGAACTGCACCGACCGCTTCGCCATTCCCATCCAGAAGCCGTCGATCACCGACCGCTGCGCGTCCAGCTCCCCGGCGGCCTCCGCCGCGCCCATGGTCACGAACAGCGGGGCGAAGTGCTCGGTGCGCGGGTGGGCGTACCGCCCCGCCGGGGCCTTGTCGAGGAAGTCCAGCAGGGCGTCCCAGTCGCGGGCCTCCAGGGCGCGCCGCCCCCAGTCGTCGAACTCGGAGGACCAGCTCGGCACCCCGGCGCCCGTGTACCGCAGGGCGGCGAGGTTGTGGGTGAAGAAGCCGGAGCCGACGATCAGCACGCCCTCGTCGCGCAGCGGGGCGAGCCTGCGGCCGATGTCCATGAGCTTCACGGGGTCGAGGGTCGGCATGGACACCTGGAGGACGGGGATGTCGGCGTCGGGGAACATCTCGACGAGCGGGACGTAGGCGCCGTGGTCCAGGCCCCGGTCGGGCACGTCCTGTACGGGCAGGCCGGGGCCGCGCAGCAGCCCCCGCACCCGCTCGGCGAGGCCGGGGGCGCCGGGAGCCGCGTACCGCACCCGGTAGTAGTGCTCGGGGAAGCCCCAGAAGTCGTAGACCAGGGGGACCGTCTCCACGGCGCCGAGGGCGAGCGGGGCCTCCTCCCAGTGCGCGGAGACGACCAGGATCGCGCGGGGCCGGGGCAGGGCGGCGGACCAGGCGGCGAGCTGTCCGGGCCAGACGGGGTCGTCGGCGAGCGGCGGGGCGCCGTGGCTGAGGTAGAGGGCGGGCATGCGCTCTGGAGCGGTGGTCATGGCGGCGGCTTTCTCGTGGCGGCGGACGCGGACGGCGGGGGGCCGGGCGGTGAGCTTCGCAGCCGAAGTGGGCAGGGCCCCGAGGCCCTGGAACCCTGGAACCCTGGAACCCTGGAACCCTGGAACCCTGGAACCCTGGAACCCTGGACCTTGAACTTGACCTTGAACTTGAACTTTAAAGCTCCACCTCGGTCCACTCTACGCGCAACTTTGTTTAACGTTCAATGAGCGGCCTCGTAGAGTGGAGTACATGAACACGGCACCCGTTTCCGCGTCCGGCTCCCCCCAGGACCGCCCCGCCGACGCCCAGCGCTGGCTCACCGCCGAGGAACAGCGTGTCTGGCGCGCGTATCTCCACGCCACCACCCTCCTGGAGGACCACCTCGACCGTCAGCTGCAGCGCGACGCGGGCATGCCGCACATCTACTACGGTCTCCTCGTCCAGCTCGCCGAGGCCCCGCGCCGGCGGCTGCGCATGACCGAGCTGGCCATGAGCGCCAAGATCACCCGTTCCCGCCTCTCGCACGCCGTCGCCCGCCTGGAGAAGAACGGCTGGGTCCGCCGCGAGGACTGTCCCTCGGACAAACGGGGCCAGTTCGCGGTCCTCACCGACGAGGGCGCCGACGTCCTGCGGCGCACCGCTCCCGGCCACGTGGTCGCCGTACGGCAGGCCCTGTTCGAGCGGCTCAGCCCCGAACAGCAGAAGTCCCTCGGCGAGATCATGCAGATCGTCGCCGAGGGACTCCAGCCGAACGAAGCGGGCGCGGACCTGCCCTGGCTGCGCTGAGCCGCCGGGCAGGTACCCGTCCGCGGTGGTACGTCAGTGGGCGATGACCGGCACCGCCACCTGCTCCTCGGCGCCCTCACCGGAGGCGGCCCCGGAGCCGGTCACCATGGTCGTGCCCGGGCGCCCCGCGTTGACGAAGGTCAGCGCGATCACGGCGGCCAGCACGAGGATGCCGACGGCGAACCAGATGGCGCTGGTGTACCCGTGCACCAGACCCTGCACCTGCACCAGCTGCTGCCCCGGCCGGGTGGTGCCCGCGGCCGCCATGTGGTCCTTGATGTAGGACGCGGTCGCGGAGGAGGCGATCGTGTTCAGCAGCGCCGTACCGATGGCGCCGCCCACCTGCTGCGAGGTGTTGACCATCGCGGAGGCGACACCGGCGTCACGCGGCTGCACGCCCTGGGCGGACAGCGACATGGCCGGCATGAACGCCGTACCCATGCCGAGACCGAGCAGCAGCATCGCGGGCAGCAGCAGGGCCGGGTAGGAGGTGTCGGTCTTCAGCTGGGTCAGCAGCAGCATGCCGACGGAGGCGACCAGGAAGCCGGGGCCCATCAGGAGCCGGGCCGGGACCCGGGTCATCAGCCGGGCACCGATCTGGGTGGAGCCGGTGATCATGCCCGCGATCATCGGGAGGAAGGCGAAACCGGTCTTGACCGGCGAGTAGCCCTTCACGATCTGCAGGTAGTAGGTCAGGAAGAGGAACAGGCCGAACATGCCGATGATAGCCAGGCCCAGCGAGAGGTAGACACCGCCGCGGTTGCGCTCGGTGACCACGCGCAGCGGCAGCAGCGGGGCCCGCATCCGCGACTCGACGAGCACGAAGGCCACGAGCAGCACGGCCGAACCCACGAACATGGAGATGGTCAGCGCGTCGCTCCAGCCGGCGGACTCGGCGCGGGTGAACCCGTAGACCAGTGCGACCAGGCCGAGGGTCGACAGGATGACGCCGGGGATGTCGAGCGGCGAGCGGTTGCGGGCGCCGGCCGGCTCGCGGATGACGAAGTAGGCACCGGCCGCGGCGACCACGGCGAAGGGGATGTTCACGAAGAACGTCCAGCGCCAGTCCAGGTACTCGGTGAGGAAACCGCCGAGGATCAGACCGACGGCGCCGCCACCGCCGGCGATCGCACCGTAGATGCCGAACGCCTTGGCGCGCTCCTTGGCGTCGGTGAACATCACCGCGAGCAGGGAGAGCGCGGCGGGCGCGAGCAGCGCGCCGAACGCACCCTGCAGCGCACGGGAACCGAACAGCAGCGCGCCGCTCGTGGCCGCGCCGCCGAGCGCGGAAGCCGCGGCGAAACCGGTGAGACCGACCACGAAGGCGCGCTTGCGGCCCCACAGGTCGGCGATGCGGCCACCGAAGAGGAGGAGCCCGCCGAAGGCGAGGGCGTAGGCCGTGACGACCCACTGCCGGTTGCCGTCGGAGATGCCCAGGTCCTTCTGGGCCGAGGGCAGGGCGATGTTCACGATGGTGGCGTCGAGGACGACCATCAGCTGGGCGAGCGCTATGAAGACGAGCGCCTTCCAGCGGTTGGCGTCGCCGGACTTCTCCAGGACGCCGGGAGCCTTTGCGGCTGTTTCGGACATGGGTGTACCCACTTCAGGACTTCGTGACGGAAAAAGGGTGTCGAAAGCTGCACCGACGGTCTTCGAGGTTCGGTTCGAAGGCCCTCGGAGGAAGACGGAGGAGGCAGAACGGAAAGTCAGGCGGGCGAGCAGGCAGGCGGAAGGAAGGGACAGAGGGAGAGAAGGAGAGAAGGAGAGAAGGAGGGAGGGACGGAGGGAAGGAGCAGGACTCCGGCCTCGGCCCTGGACCGGTCGCTACCGGTCGGGCAGGCCCGGCATCAGGCCTGGCATCGGAGAGCCTCCATGGTCAAGGTTGTACCCGGCAGGGCAGAACGGGCCGGTGCCCGCAACCCGTCCAGGAACAGCTGTAGATGACGGTGGACGAAGCGGTCGTGGCTGAGGCAGCCGGTGCCGGCCGGCGGGCGGCTGAGCTGGGCGGCGGCGACCATCAGGTCACCCACGCCCACATCAGCACGCAACTGGCCGGCCTCCTTGGCGCGGTCCATGACCTCCTCGACGAGGTGCTCGACCCGGTGGCGCGCGGCCTCCAGGTCGGGGTGGTGCTTGTCGAAAGTGCTGGAGGCCATCGGACAGAGTGCGCTGATCCGCTCGTCGGCGGCGGCGTGCACGAAGCGCGACAGCGCCTCGAAGGCATCGCCGGTCTCCGCGAGCGCCTGCTCGGCCGCCTCGGCCGTACGGTCCATCACGGCGCAGACGACCTCGCGGACGAGGGCGTCGCGGTCCGGGAAGTTCCGGTACAGCGTGGCGTTGCCGACACCGGCCCGACGGGCGATCTCGTCCAGCGGCACCTCGGCGCCGTGCTCGACGAACATCTCGCGGGCCGCGGTGACGATCCGCTCCCGGTTGCGCAGGGCGTCGGCGCGGGGCCTGGACGCCTTGCGCGCTGCGGGGTTCGCGATCGTCGCGGCCGACACGGCTTGCTCCTCTGGTCGTCTGGTGAATCTGGAGGTCTGGGTCTGGCGATCCGGTCGCCCCGATCGGTCGGTCAGGACGACCAGGAGGTCGGTGGGGCGATCCGGGGATCGAGTCCCCGTTTCGCTCGTACACAGGGCTAAACGGGGAAGAGGTCCCCGGATATTTCCCGCCACCGAGGTGTTTTCTCGTGACCTGGGTCACATTGGGTCACACCCAACTGGCCCTGCTCTTTCCCACGACGGGACCGCGCGTCCCACGACCGGCCCGCTCCAGCGCGCGCCCACCGCGCCCTCGACACAGGGTGATCGAAAGGGTGCAGCCGGAGACGAGACCGGTGACCGCCTGGCGCGAACCGGTGCGGACCGGTGCCGCGCGGCGCGAGACCGGCGGCTGCCTGGAGCGAGAGGTCCACGCATGCAGCCGCAGCCGCCCCGCCGCCGGACAGACCGGACACCCCGGACGCACCGGACCCGCGGAACGGATCTCGGCGGGGCGGACATGGGCGGGGAAGCCGTCGCCAGAACGGACCCCGGCAGGACGCACACGGACGGGACGACCGTCGCCAGAACGGACCCCGACGGAACGCACACGGACGGGACGGCCGTCGGCAGGGCAGCAGGCGTGGGAACGGCCGCCGGTGGCGAGGCGACCGTCGGCAGGGCAGATGGAACGAACCGTGTGGACCGCGCGCCTGCGCCCCCCGCCCCGGACGCCACAGCGGGCGGCAAGGACGAAACCCACCCCCACCCCACGCACGCGACCGGCCCCGTATCCGGCGGCCCCACACCCGCGCCCCGCACGGACCCTCGCCGCATACGTACTCGCCCCATACCCGCCCGTCTCATACGCACCCGCCTCATACCCGCCCGTCTCATACGTGCCCGCCTGATACGGACCCGTCTCATACGGACCCGCCGCATCCGCCCCCGCCGTACCACCGCCTTCGCCTCCGTCACCGCGCTGACCCTCGCCGTCAGCACCGCGGGGGCCGCGCATCTCACCATCAGTGCCACGGCGCCCGGGGCCGGGGCCGGCGCCCTCGCCCGTTCCCCCGCCCTCGCCCCCTGTCTGATCACCGGCGCCCGCACCGTACAGATGACGGAGGGCGTGCCCACGGCGGGCGGCTACGCCCACTCCACCGGCACCGTGCACGCCCTGACCCTGATGATCGACTTCTCCGACGCACCCGGCGAGGGCACCGCGCTCGACCGCTACCACGAGTTCTTCCCGCAGACCCAGGACTGGTTCCGCACCGCCTCCTACGGACGCCTCGACTACCGTCCCGAAGCCCCGATCACCCACTGGCTGCGCATGCCGAAGCCGTTCAAGGAGTACGGGATAGAACGCGGCGCCCCCTTCGACCCGGGCTACCGCAAGCTCGTCCAGGACCTCGTGACGGCGGCCGACCCGGCGGTGGACTTCCGCGAGTACGACCTGCTGAACGTGCTGATGACCCCGAACGCGGGCCCGTCCGCCCTGGACACGGTCCTGTCCGTCACCTTCGCGGGCAACCCGGACGCCCCGGTCGCCGACGGCGTCCCCATCGCGAACGCCTCCTTCGTCTACTCCCGCCAGGACGACGGCTCCGGCTCCTACGACCGCACCGGCTACCGGGTCCTCCCCCACGAGAACGGCCACGTCTTCGGCCTGCCCGACCTCTATACCCAGAACGGCGGCGGCGCGGTCGGCCACTGGGACATCATGAGCGAGGACTGGGGCGCCGGAAACGACCTGCTCGGCTGGCACAAGTGGAAGCTGGGCTGGCTGGACGCCGGCCAGGTGAGCTGCGCGAGCCGGCACGGCTCGACGGAGTACACCCTGACCCCGCTGGAGCGGGCGGGCGGCCCGAAGCTGATCTTCGTCCCCCTCGACGGCAGCACGGGTTACGCCCTCGAACTGCGCACCCACGAGGGCAACGACGAGACGGTGTGCCGGCCCGGCGTCCTCATCTACAAGGTGAACGCCGACGTCGACACGGGCCACGGCCCCATCACCGTCTACGACGCCCACCGCAACTCCGGCGGCTGCACCCGCAGCCCCAACGTGCAGGCCGAACTCTCCGACGCCCCCTTCGCCCCCGGCGAGACCTTCAAGGACCCGCAGGCGAAGATCCGCATCGACGTGGCGGCGGCGGACCTGGCCGGGAACTACCGGGTACGGGTGACACGCCAGTGACGAGTGCCTCTCCGGGCACACCCGCGCCCGTATCCGTACCCCTGTATCCGTACCCCTGCCCCTACCCGTATCGGAACGCGCACCCGGCCCCGTAACCCTCCCGCACGGCCCGGACTACCGTGGCCCTGCAACCGCACGCCTACGCCTCCTCCTAGGCAGACCTGCGGCGGGCGGCACCCTGAGCCCGAGCACCCTGGAACGCACCACGGGCCTCGCCCGCTCCACCGTGGACCGCGTCACCGCGACCCTCGCCCGCATGGGGTACGTACGCCTCGACGGCCGGGACGCCGTCCTCACCCTCCGTCTCATGGAACTCGGCAACGCCTACCTGGCCGCCCTGCGTCGGCCCGCCCTGCTGAACGCGCGGGCCGACGCCCTCGCCGACGCGCTGGACGAGTCGGTGTCACTGGCGGTCCGCGACCGGGACGGCATCCACTTCGTCCACCAGGCGACCCGGCGCCGCGCCATGTCCCTGGGTTTCCGCATCGGGGAGCTGCTCCCGGCCGAACGCACCGCGCCCGGACCGCTGTTCGCCACCGAGTGGACGGACGAGGACTGGCGCCACTGGCACGAGCGCCGGCCGGCCGATCCGGAGAACCGATCCTTCCCGGCGGTCCCGCCGGCACCGCCCGCACCGGCCGGCGACTTCGAGGAACGCACGCCCAGGGCGGCCCGGGAGGGCTGGGCGTCGGACGACCAGTTGATCGAGCCGGGCCTGGTGGCCGTCTCGGTGCCGGTACGGTACCCGGCCGACGGCACGATCGCCTGCGTGGCGAGCGTGGTGAGCCACACCAGCCGCCACTCGGCGGAGGATCTGCGCACCACCCTTCTCGTCGGCACCCGCCTACCGGCCCACGCCACGGCCCTGGGCCGCGCCCCGACGGCCGCCGACCCCCTCGGCTCCGCCCTGGCCGACGAGGAACTCGAAGAGGGCCTGCGCCCGATCGCGGTCCCCCTACTCGACCGCACGGGCCGCCGCGTCGCGGCGGTGAACATCGCCATGCATGCGGCCCGCCACACCCGCGAGGAGTGCACCGACACCCTCCTTGCCGCCCTCCGCCACACCGCGACCCGCATCGAAGCGGACCTCCACATGGCCTCCCACTTCACCCGCGTCCCCCTGACCTGACCCCACCCGCCCCCGCCCTGATCCGGTACGCTGACGCCAGTGGCCCACACCGCCACGATCCGCCTTCGTAGCTCAGGGGATAGAGCACCGCTCTCCTAAAGCGGGTGTCGCAGGTTCGAATCCTGCCGGGGGCACAACGCATTAAGCCGCTGACCTGGAGCTTCTTCCCAGGGAGGCGCTCTATTCGGCCTCGGACGTCTCGTCCGGGGCCGTTTGCGTGAGCGGTGCGTGAGCGGACGGGGCGCCAGGCCCCGCGATCTCTCCGGACGGATCAGCACCGTCCGGCACGTTCGCCTCCGCAGGCCCGGCCTCGGCCGGGGCTTGCCGAGCGACGCTCTTGGAGGCGGCGCGGGCGCGCGGTACGAGCCTGGCTGCGGCCTCGGCGATCGCCAGGTCCGCCTCGGGGAGCAGGCTCGTGTACGTGTCGGCCGTGATGGTGATCGAGGAGTGGCCGAGCATCCCCTGGATGCCCTTCAGGTCGGCCCCGGCCGCGTGGGCCAGCGTCGCGGCACCGTGACGGAGGTCGTGGAGCCGGACCGGCGGGAGGCCGATCTCCTCGTACAGCTCGATGAAGCGGCGTGTGACGTCGGCGGGGTGGAGCATCTCGCCGTTCTCCTTGGTGAAGACGCGACCGGTCTCCACCCAGGCGCTCCCCCATTCCGTGCGGCCCTTGTCCTGCTGGGCGCGGTGCTGCTTGAGGGCCTGGACCGTGTCGGAGTCGAGCGCGATGGTGCGTGCGCCGGCGTCTGTCTTGGGGTCGTCCTCGTACACCTCCCAGCCGTCTACGACGAGTTGCTTGGAGACGGTGATGAGGCCGGCGTCCACGTTGGTGTCGGTCCACTTCTGGCCACACGCCTCACCCCGTCGCAGCCCACGGAACACGATCAGACGGAACAGCGCGTACAGGCGGTCCTCCGCAACGTGGTCGAGGAACAGGCCCGTGTGCTCCCGGTGTCCGGACCATCACCGGCGACGGCTTCTCGCCAGTGCGCTTCCGGTGGAGGATGCGCTCGTCCGTCCACACGTGCCGTCCTACCTCATTTCGGGTGCCAGCAGTTCCAGGGCTTCCTCCCATCGGAAACGATCCGCCGCACCGCCGGCCTTCGGCCGGTGTGGTTCGCACGAGCCGATCAGGACACCCATCGCCCGCAGGCTCTACCTCGGCATCACGCTGGAGCGGACCGGTTCGGAGACGTACGCGCAGCTACTGAACGGCAACCGCACCACCGGATCCCTGGGCATCTGGGTACACGTCTCGGCTCCGCTCGGACACCAGGGCCATGCGATCCGCTGGACTCTAGAGATCCGCGCCACACGACCGGTGCGCGTGTATCCGGGTATGACCTTCGGCAAGCTCGTCTTCCTCACCACCTCCGGCACCCCGGCCAGCTACCAGCAGCAGCCCGCCAAGTACGCGTCCACGGAAGGCATCGACATCTCGCGCCTCTACGAGGAGATCGACGGAGGCACGCGGTGAACGCTCGCTCGACCACCGTCCCGATGGCCGCCACCTTCCTGGATCTCCCCGTCGGAAGCCCCGGCGGCAGCGTCGAACTTTTCCTCGACCTCTACACCGGCCAGCAGCCCCTCATCCCGGCCCGCGCCTTCATGCTCACGCCACCTGGTCACGGTCCCCGACCGCCCGTCGGAGTCAACCTGCTCCCCGTGGCAGGCAAATGCCTGGAAGGAACGGCCTTCAGCCGCTACGTCGCCACCCTTCGCAGAGCACTCACAGCCGCGGTCGACGCCACACAGATCGACGTCCTCCATTTGCAGCACCTCGCGTTCGGCGCCACACCCGCCGTCATCCGCGCGCTGCCCACACATCCCCGGATCGCCCTCGTCCACGGCACGGACCTGCCCTTCGCCGAGACACACCGAGACCAGCTCCAAGTGCTGCACGAAACAGCCAGGGCCGCCGACGCCATCGTGGTCCCCACCAATGCAATGGCCGACCGCCTCCTCAAGCTCGCCCCGCAGATCGAGCGCCGCAAGATCACCCACATCCCCTGGGTCATCCCCGACCACCTGCTCACCGCCCCGCCTGCCCGGCCGGCGCGCACCTCCACCAGCCACCTGCGGCTCCTGTACGCAGGACGCCTAACCGCCGAAAAGGGCGCCGAGAACCTGATCAAGAGCCTGGCTCCGGTAACCGGCGTCGAGCTGAGCGTCGCGGCGCCCAGAGCCCAGTTCCACGCACTCGCCCCGCTGCTGCAACGAGCAGGCGTACGAGCGCGCTACCTCGGCTGGCTCCGCCGCGCACAGCTGTGGAAAGCCTTCACCGAACACGACGTATTGGTCATGCCGTCCACCACCCTGGAAGCCATGGGACTGGTCGCGCTGGAAGCCCAAGCGTGCGGACTCCCCGTCCTCTACCAGCCCGTACCCGGCCTCAGTGAAGCGCTCGCTGCCTCCGGCATGGCCACCGACTTCACGCACTCCGCCGCGCTCGCGCGCGACCTCGACCGGCTGAGAAAGACACCCGGACTGCTGACCGCCCTGCGACAGGCGGGCTACGCCAACGCGGCTCGCCATCCCCTCTCGGCGACCGCACGGTCCCTGACCGACCTCGGCCGACAGCTCACCTGAAGCGACCGCCGGACGACCCGACACGGTCACTACCCGAACCGCCCCACGAACGTAACTACGCTGACCGACGGGATACCCCGGCGAAGAGGGAGACCATGACGTCCGACCGCGACCGCATCGAAGCCCTACTCGACGAAGGAGTCCGCGACAAAGTGTACCCAGGCGCTGTGTGGGCCCTCGGCGACGCCACCGGCACTCTCGCCCAGGGCACCACCGGCGTCCTCGACCCCGACGAGCCGCACGTGCCCATGCGCACCGACACCGTCTTCGACGCCGCCAGCCTCACCAAGATCCTGGCCGTCTGGTCCTCCATCGGGGCCCTGTGGGAGGACGGCACCCTCGACCTCGACCAGCCGCTCGGCACCTTGGCCCGAGGTCACCGGCCACCAACTCGGCGCCGTCACCGCCCGACAGTTGCTGACGCACACCGCCGGTGTCCCGCTGCGCGCCCAGCTGAAGAACCTCTACGGCACCGACCGGGAGGAGATCCGCCAAGGCGTCCTCCGCGAGCGGCTCCATCAATCTCCAGGTGAGGCAGTCGAGTACACCGACCGAGCCGCCCTCATCCTGGGCTACCTCGCCGAATATCTTTCCGGCCAGCCCCTGGACCAACTGGCCACCACCCGCACCTGGCTCCCACTGGGCATGACCTCCACCCGCTTCGGCCCCCTGCCCGCCAACCTCGCCGCACACTGCGCGCCCACCGAACAGATGGCCCGTCAGGGCATCGCCGAATACGGCATCACTGTTCCAGTCGCATTCCCGCTGTCGTGGGTGTTGAGGCCGGTCACGAGCCGCAGCAGCCGCCCGAGGGAGACTCCTCTGCCGCCGGGCCTGCTGCCGAAGGCGCGGCGAGCTGGACGAGCTGCGGTTCGGGCGCGGCGCAGCAGCCGCCGCCATCGGCCTGCTGGGGGTCGGGAGCGTCGAACAGGCCCGCGCCGCCGCAGACCCCGGTCTCCGGGAGGGTGAGCTCGACGCGGTCGGCGGAGTCGAGGTCGCCGGCGATCGCGGCGACGACGGAACGGACCTGCTCGTACCCGGTCATGGCCAGGAAGGTCGGGGCGCGGCCGTAGGACTTCATGCCGACCAGGTAGACGCCCTGTTCGGGGTGGGAGAGCTCGCGGTGGCCGTGCGGGTAGACCGTGCCGCAGGAGTGCTGGTTGGGGTCGATCAGGGGGGCGAGTTCCACTGGGGCCTCAAGGCGCTCGTCGAGACGCAGGCGGATCTCGGAGAGGAAGGACAGATCGGGGCGGAATCCGGTCAGCACGATCACCTCGTCCACCGGGTCGAGGCGGCGGCCGTCCTCGCCCACCAGGACGAGGCGTCCGTCAGCGTCGCGTTCGAACGCCTCGGTGCGGAAGCCGGTCACCGCGTCCGCGTGTCCGTCGTCGACCGCGGCCTTGGCCGCGAGGCCGAGGGCACCGCGGGCGGGCAGCTGGTCGGCGGTGCCGCCGCCGAAGGAGGAGCCGGAGATGCCCCGGCGCAGGATCCACACCGCGTGCGTCCCCGTGCCGCCCTCGGACTTGGCCAGCTCGGCAAGGTAGGCGAGAGCGGTGAAGGCGGAGGCGCCGGAGCCGATCACCGCGGTGCGCCTGCCCGCGTAACGAGCGCGCGCAGCCGGGCCCTTCAGGTCCGGGACGCGGTATGTGATGCGGTCGGCCGCCGCCTTCTCGCCGAGCGCGGGCAGGCCGCTGCCGCCGGCCGGGGACGGGACGGTCCAGGTGCCGGAGGCGTCGATCACGGAGCGGGCGAGGATCCGCTCCTCGCGGCCGTCGGCGTACTCGACGTGAACGACGAAGGGCTGGGTCTCGCGGTCGGCGTCGACGATCCGGTCACGGCCGGCCCGGGAGACACCGGTGACCGCGGCGCCGGTGCGGACCTTGTCGCCGAGGACATCGGCGAGCGGCTGAAGGTACTGCTCCGCCCAGTCACCACCGGACGGGTACGTCGCCGGGTCGGGGCGCGTCCAACCCGCGGGGGCGAGGAGCTTCTCGGCGGCCGGGTCGACGACCTCGCCCCAGGTGGAGAACAGGCGCACGTGGCTCCACTCACGCACGGCTGCACCGGCACGGCTGCCTGCTTCCAGGACGAGGGGCTCGATGGCGCGCTCGACGAGGTGAGCGGCGGCCGCGAGTCCGACGGGGCCGGCTCCGATGACGACGACAGGGAGCTGCTGGGTGCTCATGATGCTCGGTCTCCTTGAGGGGCGAAGGGTGGTCAGCGCGCGTGGGTGAAAGCGGTCAGCTGGGTGTGCTGTCGGCGTTCGGCCGCCCGGGTGGCGCTGTCGCTGACCTGCGCGCAGCTGTCGCAGAAGCTGACGCCGGCCAGGTGGCGTGCGGTGCGGCGGGCCCGGGCCGCGGTGAGCACAGTACGAAGAGTGGTGGTCACGACGACTCCTTGCTTCGACGTCTGTCGATACACCGGAGCTTGTCACCGGTATCGACGAGTGTCAACATAGACGCATGTCGAAATCAGAGGTCGTAGAGCTGCCCGTCGTGCAGGACGGCGACGTCGTGCCCTGCTGCCCACCGATCACCGCCGGGGAACTGTCCCAAGCGGACGCGGAGAAGATGGCCGCCATGTTCAAGGCGCTGTCGGACCCGGTGCGGCTTCGGCTGTTCTCCAAGGTCGCCTCCCATGCGGGCGGCGAGGCATGCGTCTGCGACATCGCCGACGTCGGCGTCTCCCAGCCCACCGTCTCCCACCACTTGAAGAAGCTGCGCGAGGCCGGCCTGCTGACCTCCGAGCGACGCGGCACCTGGGTCTACTACCAGATCGCCCCGTCCGTGGTGGCGGCCATGGCCGCCATGCTCGACCTGCGCGTCTGACCTGCGCCCCAGCCCAGCAGGGGATCAGTCACCCAGCCGAGCGGGCAGCAGCGCAGCCGGGCTCAGGCGCTCGGAAGCCGTCTCAGTCGTGGCGCACGAACTTGACCGAGGAGACGAGCAGGATCACCGCCGGCACGGGAACGAGCATCAGGTCGGAGAAGACGCCGACCAGCAGCGCGCCGGCGATCGAGCCCGCGGCCATCACTCCGGTGAAGCGAAGGTTGGCAGCCAAGACCGCGAAGCTGCCGTCGCGGCGGTAGCGGGCGAAGGCCACCAGCATGGTCGGCAGCGACACCAGCAGGGACAGGCTTCCGGCCGTCCTGATGTCCAGGCCGGACAGCAGCACGATCGTCGGGATCAAAAGCTCACCCCCGGCCACGCCCGTGATCGCGGCGACCACGCCGATTCCGAAGCCGGCCACGACGCCGCAGGGCACCTGCGCCCACAGCGGCAGCGCCGGCGTTCCCACGGTGGTGAGGTGCGTGACCAGGAGAGCTGCGGCCATGAACACCATCAGTGCCGCCGGCACCTTGTACAGGGTGCCGCTGCGCATCCGTACCGCCCGGCTCGCTCCGGCCCATGCGCCCAGCAGGCTCCCGGCCGGCAGGTTGACGGCGACAGGCCAGTGATCGGCCAGCTGGGTCGCGGACACCGCGGCCAGCCGGGCGGGCAGCGCCACGACGACCACGACGAGGCTCATGGCCTTGTCCAGGATGACCGCGGAAAGCGGTCGCGGCGACGAAGCCGAACACCGCTCCCCGCTGTGCGGGCGGCACCACGGCGGCCGTCGTCATGTAGCGCAGGCCGCGAACCCGAACAGGCCGATCAGCAGGGGATGCCGGAACTCCGCACCGCCGAGGCCGATCATCCCGCCGAGGGCGCCGATGGCCGCGCCCGCGCTGAACACCACGGGCACGGAGCCGGTCCGGCTCACCGGTTGGGGAGGAACGGCGGCCAGCGGCGAGGTCACGTCCGGCAGTTGCGATGATCAAGCCGCGACGCGACACTGGGGAAAGCCACGAAACACGTAGAGCCGCCTTGTCAGTTGTGCGCGCACAGCGCCGCGATCTCGCGGGCGGCGTCCCGCGCTGGGCGCCCCACCCCGATCAGTGTCGCGGACGCCGGGCCGGTCCAGTCGCCGTAACCCAGCAGGTGCAGCCGCGGTTCGTCGACCGCACGAGTGCCTTCGGTCGCGATGCGCCCGCGCACGCCTCGTAGCCGGAGGGGGGCCAGGTGGGACAGGGCAGGACGGAAACCGGTGCACCAGAAGACCGCGTCCGCACCCGTGCGGCTGCCGTCGGCCCATCGGACGCCGTCGGCGGTGAGCTGGGAGAACATCGGCTTCGCGGTCAGGAGTCCGGCGTCACGGGCGGCACGGACGGGCGGTACGGCCACGATGTCGCCCAGCGAGGCGACGCCGCCGGTGTCGAGTGCGCGGCGGCGGGCGGTGGCGACGTCGAACAGGGCGCGGCCGTCGATGTCGTCGGGGAGGAACCGCGGCGGGCGCTGGGTCACCCACGTCACCTCGACGCTGCCGTCCAGGGCAAGGTCGGCGGCGATCTGGGCGCCGGAGTTGCCGCCGCCGACCACGATCACGCGCTGCCCGGCGAAGTCGGCTGGCGAGCGGTAGTTCACGGTGTGCAGCTGCCGCCCGGTGAAGAGGGATCGGCCCGGGACTGCGGGCAGAAACGGCCGCGACCACGTGCCGGTGGCACTGATGACCGCACGGGCCCGCCAGCTGCCGGAGTCCGCTTCGACCAGGAGCCGGTCTGCGTCGCGGCGTACGGCGTCCACGCGGGTGCCGCGCTGGACGGGCAGGTCGTAGCGCTTCTCGTAGTCGGCGAGGTAGCCCACCACGTGCTCGGCGCCCGGGTACGTCTCGCCCGCCTGGGTGGGCATGAGGCGGCCGGGCAGCGAGGAGTGCTCCGCTGGGGAGAACAGGTGCAGCGAGTCCCACATGTGCTGCCAGGACCCTCCCGGCGCCGCATCAGCGTCCAGGATCAAGAAGTCGAGGCGCTGGCGTCGGAGGTGGTAGCCGGCGGCGAGTCCTGCCTGGCCGCCGCCGACCACCACCACATCCGTGTGCTGCGTCACGGGGCAAGAGCCGCCGCGGCGGGTGCCTCAGCTGCAGCGCAGACCCGGCACAGCACCGTCCGCGCCCCGGACTCGACGGGGGCCCCGATCAGGCTGCCCCGGCGCACGTTCCGGGCCGCAACGCGGGCATGCTCCGCGCAGACCCCGGCGCCGCAGCCCTGGCAGACCCCGACGGCGGGGCTGTTGGTCCGTGCGGTGCTGCAGTCGAGGCAGTGCATCAGCTGTCCCTTCCCGGGGTGGTGAGTGTTGCGGGCGTGAACTTCCGGCGCCAGGCCAGCGCGACGTAGACCAGGCCGATCAGGACCGGGACTTCGATGAGCGGTCCGACGACGCCGGACAGGGCCTGGCCGGAGGTGACGCCGAAGGTGGCGATGGCGACCGCGATGGCCAGCTCGAAGTTGTTGCCCGCCGCGGTGAACGCGAGGGTCGCGGTGCGGTCGTAGGCCAGGCCCAGGGCCTTGCCGAGCAGGAAGGTGCCGAAGAACATGACCGCGAAGTAGACCAGCAGCGGCAGCGCGATCCGGGCCACGTCCAGCGGCTGTGAGGTGATGGTCTTCCCTTGCAGGGCGAAGAGGATGACGATCGTGAACAGCAGCCCGTACAGCGCCCACGGGCCGATCTTCGGCAGGAGCTTCGCCTCGTAGTCGGTGCGGCCCATCTTCTGCTCGCCGATGCGACGGGTGAGGAAGCCTGCGAGCAGCGGGATGCCGAGGAAGATGACGACGTTCAGCGCGATGTGCCACACGGACACGTCCAGGCCCTGGCCGTCGCCGAGGTTCAACCAGCGCGGGAGCAGGTCGAGGTAGAACCAGCCCAGCAGGCCGAACGCCAGGACCTGGAAGACGCTGTTGAGGGCGACCAGGACCGCCGCCGCTTCGCGGTCGCCGCAGGCGAGGTCGTTCCAGATGATGACCATGGCGATGCAGCGGGCGAGCCCGACGATGATCAGACCGGTGCGGTACTCGGGCAGGTCCGGCAGGAAGAGCCACGCCAGGGCGAACATCACCGCGGGTCCGACGATCCAGTTGATGACCAGCGAGGAGACCATCAGCTTCTTGTCGCCGGTCACGCGGTCGAGCCTGTCGTAGCGGACCTTGGCCAGGACCGGGTACATCATGACCAGCAGGCCGAGCGAGATCGGCAGGGAGATCCCGCCGATCTCGATCTTCGCGAGCGCGTCGTTCATCCCCGGGATCAGGCGGCCCAGGCCCAGGCCGACGGCCATGGCGAGCAGGATCCACACCGCGAGGTAGCGGTCGAGGGTGGAGAGCTTCCTGACGATCGAGTCGTCCCCGGCCGGGCCGGCACCCTGCGCAGAGGCGGCGGTGGGCTCGGTGGAGGTCACGGGCAGGCCCTCTTGTTCTCGGCGGCGGTGCGGGCCAAGGCGGCGAGTTCGGCGAACTGCTCGGAGAGCCCGGCGAGCACCTCGGGCTTGAGCTTGTAGTAGGTGAAGCGACCGCAGGGCTCGGTCTCCACCAGCCCGGCCTCGCGCAGCACCTTCATGTGGTTGGACAGGTTCGTCTGCCTGGCCCCGGTCTCCTCGACCAGGTGCGTCGTACACAGCGTCTCGCGCGCCAGCAAGGTCACGATCTTCAGGCGGAGCGGATCGCCCAGCACCCGGATCACATCAGGATCGACTGAAGTCAGCATGCACTGATACTGTCACATCATCGCCTGCTGACATCAGCGGGGGCTGAAGTCATCGGCGGCCGGGTTCCGCCATGCGACGAGAGAGAACGATCACCATGGCCGACAAGCCGTCCGTCCTGTTCGTCTGCGTCCACAACGCCGGTCGCTCCCAGATGGCCGCCGCGTGGCTGACCCACCTCGCCGGAGACCGCGTCGAGGTCCGCTCCGCCGGCTCCGACCCCGGCGACCAGGTCAACCCGGCCGCCGTCGAGGCGATGGCCGAGGCCGGTATCGACATCTCCGCCGAGGTGCCGAAGATCCTCACCGTCGACGCGGTCCGCGAATCGGACGTCTGCATCACCATGGGCTGCGGCGACACCTGCCCCGTCTTCCCCGGCAAGCGCTACCTCGACTGGCAGCTGGACGACCCGGCCGGCCAGGGCGTCGAGGCCGTCCGCCCCATCCGCGACGAGATCAAGACCCGCGTCGAGGCCCTCATCGCCGAGATCGACGCGGACCGTGAAGCGTGAGCTCACTGACCGACAGTGGGCTACGTGAGTCATGTGCCCGCGAGCTGCCGGGCGAAGAGCCGAACATCCCGCAGCTACGCTCCAGGGCAAGGACTCCATGCGTGCGCGATGCGTGCGCGGACTGTCCGGCACGAGGCCGCACGGGCCGGATCGAACACGAGGCCGCGTTCCGCTGATCAGGCAGAACAACACCACTCGGCAGCGTCGCGTACCACCCGGCAAGGATTCGATCCCACTCCTGAAGCGGGTGTCGCAGGTTCGAATCCTGCCGGGGGGCATCAGGCGAAAGGCCCCGGACCGACCATGGTCCGGGGCCTTTGACATCTGCTTCCGGCATCGGCGCCGGTGGTCGCTGACGACCAGGGTGCCGCCTGAGCAGGTGGTCCATGGGGCTCTGGGAGTGGCCCAGGGCCTCGGTCACGGCACGGGGTGCTGCTCCAGCCGCCGGCGTTCCGCCTGTCGATCACGGTGACCTACCCTCACGCAGCGGTCGCAGGCTCCTCCTGCGATCCCTTCGAAGCCAGCGCCTTGATCGTCGACCGGTGTCACCCCGCCGTGCGGACCACCCACCGAGGCGACCACACGAAGGGACGAGAGACGCACCGCCGAACAGCTCAGACACACAGCCGAGCAGTCATCGGCCGCCCACCGGAACCGAACGTGATCAACGCGCCTTCACAGCCGCGACGAACGTGCCGTCAGTGCCCTCACCATGCGTTACTCGGCGAAGGCGCTGACGGTTTTCCGAACGTCCGGAGGATGGGGAGACCGCACGGTTCTCAAACCGATGGCCGCGCCGACGCGACTGCGAAGCCGCCCGTCGTCCGGCCGGTGTGGCCGCGGCGGCGCCCATCGCCCACGAGCCCGGACCGGCCCCTCGTCGCGGGGCTGAGCAGTCGAGGTACAGCGGGTGCCGCTCAGGTGTGGTGGCGTCGCCGCTGCGGGTCTTCGCCGCCCGGTACCACCCGGTGCCGCCGCCGCAACGGCTCGTGTCCCGGCGGCGGTGCCGCCCACGGACGCACTGCGGTCAGAGTTCCCATACCTGATCGGGGTCGTCCAGTGCCGCCCGGACCTGAGAGAGGTCTCCGATGTCCGCGAGCGGCGAGCTCTTGGCGATGTCGACGATTCCCCGTACGACGGTGTTCAGCACTTCGCCGTTGCCCTCGTCGAGTGCCCGGTCCAGCCGGGCGAACATCTCCTCGTAGATGCTGCGTCGTTCCGCGAATGCCTGTGCGAAGTACTCCTTGAGGACGGCTTCGGCGGCCCTGATCCGAGCGGTCTCCGTGGCTTCGTAGGCCTCCAGGCGGGATCGCTTGGTGCTCTCCACCTCGTGGATGTGGATGCACTCACGGGTGGCTTCGACCAGCCGGTTCAGTGCGTCGAAGCCGTCCATCGCCCGGACCGAGCCCTTGGCCGCGCTGACGACCTTCCCCACGCGCACCTTGGGTTGTTCAGGCATCTCGGATCTCCTCGGTCAAGGGCGTGTATCTGATGGTGAGGTTCGCGCTGCGCTCGTCCAGCTCGCCCTCGGCGTCGACGATCAAAGTCGCCGCCACGTCGCGGACCGCCATGACCAGTGCCATGGCGCGCTGGAAGCGGACGGCGTGCCTCGGTGGGTCGAACGGCTCGGACTCCAGGAGCTCCAGCGCCTCGAGCGCCCGGGAGGTGAGGGCCGTCAGGAGCTCACGCAACTCCGCCGCGCGGGCGTCGACACCCTTCAGACGGGCGTCCGTTTCGTCGAGTTCGGCAATCGCCACGGCGATTCTCGCCTCGAATTCCTTTGCCCGGGTGAGCGCCTTCGTTCCCTGGCCCTTGAGGACCAGTCCGCCGACGAGCAGCGCGGGACCGACGGTGACGAAGTTGAGCACCGTGGCTCCCAGCGCCATCCCACCGCCGCCCGATGCGAGCGACCCGCCGCCCAGGAAGGCGAGGGTCGCGCTCTCGGCCGCGGCACCCGACAAGCCTGAGATCGCCGCTCCGGTGCTCGCGACTCCGAAGCTGCTCGCTGCCGCCGTGATCCCCGCGCCCGCACCCGCGCCCGCCGCCGCGGATCCGAGAGCCCCGCCGATCCATGCCACCGCGTCGACGTCGAGGCCGCGGAGCCCGGGGATCTCGGTCATGGTGGCGTCGATGCCCTCGACGAGCAGTCGCTCGCTCTCGCGCACCTGTCGCTCGTGGCGCCGCAGGAAGCCGACCATGCGCAGGACGACATCGGCGAACGCCTGCTTCTGCTGCTCCCGCAGTGCCTTGAGGGCAGTGTTCGTCGCTGCCAGTGCGTCCTCGGCCCGGGCCAGGCGCCGCTCGTGGACCTGGGCCGCCTCCTTGAGCCGGCCCCTGGAACGCTTGAGGTCGTGGGCCCCTTTGCCGCCGAGAGCGACCCCGCTGCCGCCGGTCGCCATTCCGACACCGATGAGCACGACTGGTATGAAGAACGGCACTGTCCCCCCTTGGCGCCCCATGGGGCCCCCATGACCCCGCGCGGTCCCGCAGGGTCATACGTTCACATTGTGCCTTGGCCGAGGCCCCCGCGTCCGTCGAAGCTCCGGAGCGGAGGCGGTGCGATGTGGACCCACGGTGGCTCCGACGGGCGGTCGCCTCACAACCCGGCGGCGCGGGACGCCCGGTGGGCCGTCAGCGCCCAGATCACCCATGCGGCCAGGCCGATGGAGATGATCGCCCACAGGGGTTGGTACGGGAGCCAGAGGAAGTTGGCGATGAGGCTGATGGAGGCCATGAAGACGCCCAGCACGCGGGCCCACAGCGCGTCCGTGAGGAGGCCGAGGCCGGTGACCACGGCGATCACTCCCACGACCACCAGGACCCAGCCCCAGGCCGTGAGGTTGAAGCGGTAGACGTAGTCGCCCACGCGCGCGTAGATGGCGTCGGACGCGATGGCCGAGATGCCCTTGAGGATGTCCAGCAGGCCGTTCACCAGCAGCACCACCCCGGCGAACACCGTTCCGCCCGCCGCCCAGGAGCTCGTCCTGCCCTGGTCGGCGGCGGGGTCCCGGGGAGGGGGGCCCGGAGTCTCCGCGTGCTGCGTCATGATGTCGTCCTCCCTGCGGTCGGATGCGTCCACCGTGTGCAGCGGCTGGGCGTCCCACCAGCGGGAGGCCGCCGTACGGGTGAGTCCGGGACGGGGAGAGGGAGGGGGACAGGGAGAGGGAGAGGGAGAGGGGGTGTCACTCCACCTCTATGCCGTGGTCCTCCACCAGTTCCACCAGGCCCCCCGGGTAGCCCTTGCCGCCCAGGACGAAGTCCCAGTCGTCGTTGGCCCGGCGGCGGAAGGAGCCGAGGACCAGGGCGGTTTCGCCGGGGCGGCCGTCGGAGACCTCCAGGCGGCCCAGTTCCGTCAGGGCCGGGTCGAGGAGCCGGACGCAGGCGTCGGTGAAGCCGGAGAGGTCGGCGTCCGGGTCCGCCTCCGGGTCGATCGCGGCGACCAGGACGAGCCGGTCGCAGTGGGCCGGGAGCGCGTCGAAGGAGACCCGGAGGGCCGCCTTGTCCGGGAGCGTGGCCGCGACCGCGCCGACGGAACCGTCCGGGGTCTGCGGGTTGTTGTAGAAGACGAAGTGGTCGTCGTCGAGCACCCGGTCGCCGCGGCAGACGAGCGCGCACACGTCCAGCGCGACGGCTCCGGACCAGGACATGCCCAGGATGTTGTAGTCGTCGGGCGCCGGGGCGGCGGGTGTGCGGGCCGGGGACGGCCGCGCCGGGGCCGGGGACGGGCGGCGCTCGCCCAGTCTGCCGCGCAGGCCGTGCCGGTGGAGCAGGTCGACGAGTTCCGTGCCGGAGACCAGTTCGAGCGGCTTGCCGCCCGCGAACGTGTGCGAGCCGGGGCCGAACTTCGACGTCGTCACCAGGACGCCCTTGTTGGCGCCCTGGTCCTGGACGGTGCCGTACAGGTCGCGCACGGCCGTGGGCGGCACCGTGTTGCGGTAGCGCTTCACCTGGACCACGATCCTGCCGCCCCTGATCGGGGCGGGGTCCAGCGCGTCGACGTCCACCCCGCCGTCGCCCGAGCGCTGGGTCGTCACGGCCTGCATCCCCATCGCGCGGAACAGGTCGGCGACCAGCGACTCGAAGGCGATCGGGTCCATCGTGTACAGGTCCGGTTCGTCGTCGCCCTCGCCGCCGTGGGTGACGACCCGGCCGCCGTCGCCGACGTCCTCCGGCCGCCTGCCGGGGCGTACGGCCGTGAGCTGGTCGGGCCGGGCCGTCAGCAGGCCCCTGAGCGCGTCGGTCAGGCAGCTGACCGGGTCCACCTGCTCCAGGTGCAGCCCGCCGAACGTCGACCGCGGCGCCATCACGGTCGCCAGGGGGATGTGCCCCTGCCGGCCCGTCGCCGGGTCGTGGGCGTCCACAAAGCCGTTCAGCGCCACGGACTCCAGCGCGCCGAACGCGTCCGCCGCGAAGAGTTCGTGCAGCACCAGCAGCACGCACTGGGCGACGACCTCCCGGTACAGCGCCCGGCACTGGGTCACGGGGCGCGCGCTCTCCTTGTCCTCGTCCGAGGCGGCGACGTAGCGGACGGACTTCACCGCGGGGACGACGTCGTAACCGGGCAGCTCCCAGTCCAGGACCAGTTGGCCCGCCGGTGCGTCGTAGGCCGCCGAGAGCTGCCGGGGGAAGCCTTCCGGCCAGGCCGTCGACGCGTAGAGCGCGGCGGAGAAGTACTCGACCACGGAGTCCGGGTCACGGCGCCGTACGCCCTCCGTGATCTCGGCGACGCCCGCGTTGTGCCGGCGCACCCGGGCGAGCTGGGATTCGGCCCACTGCTCGTACTCCCGCCGGTAGGCCTCCAGTTGCTGCTGCCGCCGGGCCTCCGCGGCCTGGGCGGCGTACCAGTCCTGCTCGAACCTGGCACGCGCCTCGGCCTCCGCCTGGGCGCGCCGGCCCGCGGTCCAGCCGCCCTGCGCCTGGTACTGGTGGGGTTGCGGCATGGGTACGGGCTGCGCGAGCGGGCCCGGGGCGAAGGGCGCCACCTCCTCGGCGCGCAGCAGCGAGGCGGCCGTGAAGGCGGGCCCGCGGCAGCCCGCGCCCAGCAGGCCCTGCAACGCCGCGACCTGTGCGTCCAGTTCGTCGGTACGCCGCCGGGCCTCCGCCTGCCGGTACTGCCGGTGGTCCTGGGCGGCCCGGCGCTGGTAGGCCTGCGCCTGCCGGGTCTGTTCGCGGCGCCGCCTGTCGTCGGCCTCCCGCTGGCGCTGCTGCTGCCGCTGCGCCTCGGCCCAGACACCGGCCAGACCAGTAGAGCGACGACTCATGCCCGAAGGCCCCCTCCCCGGCGCCCGACCCGGCACCGCCAAGCGTCACCGGCCGCCCCCACGGCCGGTTCACCAGGCGACTCTATCCCGCGGCAGGGCGAGCCATCCCGCGGTACGGGGAGTCCTTCTGCCGCGGTCAGGGGGCCGGGGCCGGGCGGGACCGCTCCCCCGCGTCCCCCACCTCTCCCGCCTCTCCCGTCTCCCCCGCACCCGCCCCCGCCACCGTGCGGGTGCGCCGGGCGGCCGCCGCCAGGGCGAGGGTCACGGCGGCCGACGCCGCCGCCAGTGCCGTCATCGCCGCCGCCGGTGAGGTGACCTGGGCGACCGCGCCCGCCAGGGACGCGCTCACCCCCTGGAGGGTCAGCATGCCCGCCGAGTGCAGGCCGAGGGCGTGGCCGCTCAGTTCGGCCGGGGTCAGGGCCATCAGCCGCTCCTGCTGGACCAGGCTCGCGCCGAACCCGACCGAGGCGAGCGCCACCAGGCAGGCGGCGACCGGTACGGGCGGGTGCAGGGCGAAGAGCAGGTACGGCGCGGCCAGGAGCAGCAGCAGGGGCGTGGCGGCCCGGCGGCGCGGGACCGGCGGCAGCAGGCGGCCCACCGTGAGGTCACCGGCGAGCATGCCGAGGGCCGCGCAGGCGAAGAGGGTGCCCGCCGCGCCGGGGGCGTAGGACACGTACAGCGCCTCGCAGCCGACCACCAGGCCGTTGGGCAGCCACAGGCCCAGGTAGGTCAGGCGGCGCGGGCGGTCCGACCACAGCCGGCCGTTGGTGCGCCAGGTCGCCGCGACGGACGGGCGGCCCGCAGCGCGGGGCGGGCGCCGGCTCAGGCCGAGGCGGGCGGCCGCGGCCGCCAGCGCGTACAGCGCGGCCGACAGCAGCAGCGACGGGCGCGGGGAGACCAGCGCGACCAGGGCGCCACCGACCCCGTACCCGGTGATCTGCATGACGCCGCTCATCATGTTGAACAGCGAACGCCCCAGCAGGTAGCCGTCGTTGCCGCCGGACGCGAGGATCTCGTTCAGCAGGCCCCAGCGGACGCCGCCGCCGAGCGAGGCGACGAGGCCCTGGACGAGGACGACCGCGAAGACGGCCCAGAGCGGCAGGCCGGGCAGCGCGAGCACCGCCGTGCCGGCCGCGAAGGCGAGCGAGAGGCCCGTCAGGGCGCTGCGCGGCGGCAGCCGGTCGGAGCCCGACAGGAACAGGGTGGCGCCCAGTACCTGCGCGAGGGAGGACCCGAACATGCTCACCGCGGACAGCAGCGGTGAGTCGGTGGCCCGGTAGACGAGGGTGCCCAGCGCCAGGCCGCTCATCGTCTGGGCGGCGGTCTGGGCGGCGGCGGAGAGGAAGAGCGGGGTGAACTCGGGGGTGCGGAACAGGTCCTGGTAGCTGCGCATGCGCCGGAGTCTGGGCCGGGGCCGCGGGCGCTCGTTATTGTTTCGCGCCGACGCGAAACGACGGGGCGGCAGGGGCGGACATGGGCTGGTGGCAGGTCAACGCGGACACGCTCGCCGGGAGCCGGTTCGTGCTCTCGCCGCTCGCCGAGACCTTCGCGAGCCTGATCCTGCTGCACAAGGGGGCGGGCGGCTACGGCGGCGGGCACCCCGGCGAGCGGGCCTGGCTCCGCGCCCACCTGCCCGCCTACCGTGCGCGGCTGGCCCGGGACCCGGTCACCGCGCTGCTCGTTCGGGCGGGGCTCGGCCGGGAGTGGATCGCCGACTTCCTCACGCCCACGCCCCGGGACGGGGAGTCCTTCGCCGAGGGGGTCGCGCGGGTGCGGGCCGCCGACCCGGCCGCCGCCCGCGCGCACCTGCGGACCTCGCTCGCGGGAGCCGTCCCGGCGGAACTGGAGCGGAACGACCTGCCCGACCGCGCGGCCGCACTGCTGGAGTGCGTCTGGACGCAGACCGTACGGCCCTCCTGGGACCGGCGGCGGCGCGTCCTGGAGGCGGACGTCGTGGCGCGGACCGCGCAGATGGGCCGGGGCGGCTGGGCGGCCGTGCTGGACGCCCTGCGGCCGGGGACGCGCTGGCTCGGCGAGAACCGGTTCCAGGTCAATCTGCACGAGTACCCGCCGCGTGAGATCTCCGGCGCCCAGCTCCTGTTCGTGCCGGTGACACCGCAGCACGGCTGGGTGTCGTGGGACGAGTCCGAGCGCCGGTACGCCGTCGTCTACCCGTGCGCGGGTGTCCTGGCCGCCGGTGCCGGCGGGCAGCGGCGGCGCTCCACCGTCCCCGCCGCGCTCGGGGCGCTGCTGGGCGGGTCCCGGGCCCAGGTGCTCGCCCTGCTCGACTCGCCGCTGAGCACCACCCAGCTGACCGCCGTGACCGGGCAGGCGCTGGGGTCGGTCGGCCGGCACCTGCGGGTGCTGCTGGACGCGGGGCTGGTGGAGCGGCGCCGGGCCGGGCGGTCGGTGCTGTACTCCCGCACGGGCGCGGGCCAGGTCCTCGTCACGGCCGCCTCGGGCACCGGGACGGAGGGGAAGCCGGTGACAGGGCCTAGCATCCCGGCATGACCACTGAACACAGCAACGGCGGCGCCGCCCCCCAGGGCTCTCCCCTCGATGTGGAGATCGGCGCCCTCCAGGGCGGTCCCGCGGACCTCGGGCAGTACGCGGGGCAGGCCGTACTCATCGTGAACGTGGCGTCCAAGTGCGGGCTCACCCCGCAGTACGCCGGACTCGAGAAGCTCCACGAGCGCTACGCCGGCCAGGGCTTCACCGTGCTCGGCGTGCCCTGCAACCAGTTCATGGGGCAGGAGCCAGGCAGCGCGGGGGAGATCGCCGAGTTCTGCTCGGCGACGTACGGCGTCACCTTCCCGATGACCGAGAAGGCCGAGGTCAACGGGGAGGGCCGGCATCCGCTCTACGAGCGTCTGGCGGGCTTCGCCGACGCCGGCGGGCACAGCGGTGACATCCGCTGGAACTTCGAGAAGTTCCTCGTCGGGCGGGACGGCACCGTCGTCGCCCGGTTCTCACCGCAGACCGAGCCCGACGCGCCCGAACTGGTCGCGGCCGTCGAGGCCCAGCTCGGCCGCGCCGTTTGACCTTGCCCCTGGGGCAGGGCCGAGTCTTCCGGTCACCGGGCGGAACAGACCGCCCGGTGACGGAGGATGGCAGGGTGGACGGGAACGACGGGGACGCGGAACTGCTCACCATCGGCGCGTTCGCGGCGCGGTCCCGGCTGTCGGCGAAGGCGCTGCGGCTCTACGACCGCCTCGGGCTGCTGGCGCCCGCGCACGTCGACGAGGCCAGCGGCTACCGCTACTACCGTGCCTCGCAGACCGAGCGAGCCCGGCTCGTGGCGCTGCTGCGCCGGCTGGACATGCCGCTGGCCCGGGTGGCGGAGGTGGTCGCGGCGGTGGAGGTGGACGGCGCCGAGGCGGCCGGCCGGCTCGCCGCGTACTGGGCCGGCGTCGAGAGCCGGGTGGCCGGGCAGCGGACCCTCGCCGAATACCTCCGTGTACGGCTGTCGGGGAGGAGTTCCGATATGTACGGGAAGTTCGTGGTCGAGACGGTCGACGTGCCCGAGCGGGTGGTGATCACCGAGACCCGGCACACGCTGGCGGGCGAGCTGCCCGCGTGGATCGGGGCGTCGCTGACCCGGCTGGAGGGCGCGGCGCGGACGTGCGGGGGTGTCACGGCGGCGCCGTACGTCGTCTACCACGCCGAGGTGTCCATGGAGAGCGACGGTCCCGCGGAGTCCTGCGTGCCGGTCGCCGACGAGCGGGCCGCACGCGCCTGGGCGGCGGCCGGGGGGCGGTCCTGGCAGACGGCGGTGCGCGTCGAGCCCGCCCGGCGGCTGGCGTACACCCGGATCACCAAGGCGCAGGTGGCCCATCCGCAGATCATGGCCGCCTTCGAG
Source organism: Streptomyces sp. NPDC021356 (assembly GCF_040641015.1). NCBI lineage: Bacteria > Bacillati > Actinomycetota > Actinomycetes > Kitasatosporales > Streptomycetaceae > Streptomyces > Streptomyces sp. NPDC021356. Next base: position 51,031 of record NZ_JBFACU010000007.1, read on the forward strand.
GCGGTGGAGCAGTGGATCGCCGCGCGGGGGCTCACGCAGGCCGGGCCGTGCCGCGAGGTGTACGTCGCCGACTGGGACGCGGCGGGGCCGCAGGACCCCGTGTGCGACGTGGCCTTTCCCCTCAAGTGAGACGAGGTGAGCCGGGGCGGGCCGCGGTGCCTGCTCCGCGGCCCGCTCCTCACTTCGCCGGCTTCAGCTCGTCCGGGCACGGGGTGCCGCGCGGCAGCCGGTAGGGCGCCGCCAGCCGGTACGTGCCCGTCTCCGGCGCGAGCAGCATCGTCCACCTGTCGCCCTTGGCGTCCTGCGGTGTCTCCGCCAGGCACCCGTTGACGTTGTCGAACGTCTTCGGCGTGCCCTTGAGCCGGTGCTTGGACGCCTCGGTCTCCTGGGGGGCCTTGAGGCTCTTGCCGTGGTCGTCGACGAGGCTCAGCCAGGGCGAGTACGGGATGCGGATCAGCACGCGGCCCGGCTTGCGCACCTCGATGGTCAGCTCGCCCTGCTCGGCGCGGTCGACGACCGCGTTCGGCTCGGCCAGCGGCGTGGAGTCGGTGACCTTGAACAGCTGCCAGTTGGCGTCGCCCCACACCTGGCTGAGGTACGGCATGCCGCGCTGCACCAGCGCCCGCTCGCGCTGCCCGCCGTCGCCGTCCGGTTCGCCCTTGGGCAGCACCACGTAGTGGACCGCCCAGCGCTGGAGCCACTCGTGGTAGTTGGCCGAGTTGAGGGTGTCGTCGTAGAAGAGCGGGTTGCGCTCCATGTCGGCCTGGCGGTTCCAGCCGCGGGCGAGGTTGACGTACGGCGCCAGCGCGGACGCCTCGCGGTGCGAGCTGGCCGGGACCACCTCGACCCGGCCCTTCGCCGCGCCGACCTTCTGCAACTGGTGCACCAGCGGTGCCAGCTCGCGCGACCAGGAGGCGGCGGGCGCGGTGTGCACGATGTCGTCCACCGTCTTGACGCCGATCCAGACGCCGAAGCCGACCAGGGCCAGTACGGCCGCGTACCACCTGCGCGAGCGCGGCACCGTGAACGGCAGCGCCGCCACCAGCACCGTCCCCGCGAACAGCATCGCCAGCCGGGTGATGTTGGAGCCGATCTGGGAGCTGATCACCCAGACCCCGACCACCGCCAGCGCGTACACCCAGGCGGTGATCCGGACCGTCTTCCACTGCCGGGGGACGAGAACGGCGGCGAGGACGGCGTACAGCAGCGGCAGGGACGCCGAGCCGAAGCCCATGGGCTGGGTGCCGGAGAAGGGGAACAGCAGCGCGGAGACGGCCACCACCACGCTCGGCGCCACGCCGAGCGCCCAGGCGCCGGGGCGGCGCTTCTGGAGGAACAGGGCGACCGCGACCAGGCCCACGAACAGGCCCGCCACGGGCGAGCCCATGGTGGCGAGCGCGGCCAGCGGGGCCGCGACCAGTGCCTTCGCCCCGCGTTTGTGGCGCCAGCGGTGCGGCCAGCAGAAGACGGCGGCGACCGCGCCGAGCGCGAACATCGTGCCCAGGCCGAACGTCACCCGGCCCGATATCGCGTTGCACAGCAGCCCGAACACGCCGGCCAGCGCCGCCCACAGGGGGTTCCTCACCACGCGGCTGCGGATGAGGATCAGGGTGAGCAGGCCCGCGGACACCGTGCCCGCGATCATCATCGTGGTCCGGACGCCGAGCACGGACATCAGGTACGGCGACACCATGCTGTACGAGACGGCGTGCATGCCGCCGTACCAGGCGAGGTTGTACGCCGAGTCCGGGTGCCGGCCGACGAACTCGGCCCACGCGTCCTGCGCGGCGAGGTCACCGCCGCTGTTGGCGAAGGTGAAGAACCAGACGATGTGCAGCACACCGGCCAGGCCGGTGATCGAGAGGACGGGGTGCTGGAGCATCCGCTCCCGCAGCGCCATGACGGCGGCCCGCCCGCGCGGCCACCGGGAAGCGGGGACGGCCGCGTCGTCCTCGGAGCGGCCGGGGGCGTCATCACCGCGCGCGGCCGGGGAATCACGTTCCGTGTCGGTCGTGCGCGAACCTATTCGCGGGCCGGCTCCCGGGCCCGGATCGGCGTCGTCGGCGCGTGTCGGCTCCGCAGTGGCCACCTGAAGGCACTCCCCGTGTCCCGTCCTCTGTTCGCGGCCTCGTCCCACGACCGGTGACGTGCCCGATTCGTGACGCTAGCACGCACCCCGCCGGGGAGCGCCCGGGTGGGGCTCCCCGACGGGGTGCGCCAAGGCTCGCGGATCTCCCGGCACCCGGGGTGCCGGGTGCCCGTCAGCCGAGGCGGGTCAGCTTGTCCGTGAAGCCGGGCTCGCTGAGGTCCTTCTGCAGGGCGACCGGGACCTTGACCGCGCCGCTCGCGCCGCCGTCGCCGACGGTGAGCGTGCCGACCTTGGCACCGGCCTTCGCCGAGTGCGGCACCTGGTCCGGGGCGAAGGACACCTTCACCTTGGAACCGGCCCAGCCGACCGCGGTGACGTCCTCGGTGACCACGACCGGGGTGTGACCGCCGAGCTGGTCGTCCACGTACCCGACGACGTCGCCCTTCTTGAGGATCTTCGCCGAGGCCAGCGCCTCCTTGGCGGCCTGGAGGGCGGTCTTGCTGACGTTGTTGACGGTCGTCAGGATGGGGCTCTTGCGCTGCCCCAGGATCGCGCCGACGACGGTGACCGTCTGGCCGCCGACCTTCTTGCGGGCGGCGAAGAGCAGGTTGCCGCCGGCCGCGGTGGTGCTGCCGGTCTTGATGCCGATGGCGCCCATCCGGTACGGCAGCTCGTTCCAGTTCGGCCAGTTCTTGCCGGAGGGGTCCGTCCAGCTGGCCGCGCTGGTGATGGCCACCAGCGCCGGGTTCTTCACGACCTGGTCGCCGAGCTTCACCTGGTCCTCGGCGGTGGAGACGGTGGTCTTCGTCAGGCCGGAGGGGTCGGTGTACGTCGTGTTGGCCATCCCCAGTTCCTTGGCGGTGGCGTTCATCTTCTTGACGAACGCCGCCTCGGAACCCGCGTCCCAGCGAGCGAGCAGCCGCGCGATGTTGTTCGCGGACGGGATCATGACGGCGGACAGCGCCTGCTTCTCGGTGAGGGTCTGGCCGGCCTTGACCGTGTTGAGGGTGGACTCGTCACCGGTCTTGTCGTAGCCGCCCTCCTTCTCCGCCTGCGGGTCGATCGTGATCTTCGGCCCCTCCTGGCCCACCTTCAGCGGGTGGTCGCGCAGGATGATGTACGCCGTCATGGTCTTGGCCACCGACCCGATGGCCACCGGCTTCTGCTCGCCGAAGTGGTCCATCGTGTCGACGCCGTCGACGTCCATCCAGCCCTGGCCCTCGTTCGGCCACGGCAGGGTCAGCTTGGTGCCGTCGAAGGTGAAGGTGTCCTTCGCGGTGAGGGCGAGGGCGGGCGAGGGCAGCGGGCGCAGCGCCTGCACGACCGCAAAGATCACCACGAGGAGCAGGACCAGCGGGGTCCAGATCTTCACCCGGCGCACGGTGGTGCGCAGCGGGGTCTGAGGCGGCGGCGGCGTGTTCGTCAGCTCCGCCAGCAGGTCCAGCGGGGGCTTGGGGGGCAGCGGCTGCTGGGTGGTGGGTTCGAAGCCGGGCCGGTGGTTGCGGGCGGTGGGGGTGGGGGTCACCGCGGGCGCGGTGGGCGCCGCCTGCGCGGTGGACGCGGTGGACGCGGTGGGCGCGGTGGGCGCCGCCTTCGGGGCGTCGTCGAGGGGCTTGAGCGCGACGAACTTGCTGGTGCGCTCGGCCTCGGACTCGGCCGCGCGGGACCCGGGCGCGGGCTTCGGGGTGGACTTGGCGTCGCCCTTCGGTCCGTCCTTCGCGTCGCTCTTCGCGTCGCTCTTCGCGGCGCCCTTCGTCCCGCCCTTGGCGTCGCTCTTCGTCCCGGTCTTCGGTGCGCCGCCCAGCTTCAGCAGGGTGGTGGGCTGGTCGACGGCGGGCCTGGGCGTCTTGAAGACGGCGGTGGGCTGGTCGACGGGGGGCCCGGCCGGGGTCCTGGCCCCGGGTGCCTCGGCCTCCGGCTCGGACTCCGGCTTCGACCCGTCGTCGGGCTCGGCCTCGGGCGCCTTGGGATCCCCGGCCTCGGGCGCCTTCGCGACTTCGCCGTCCGCTTCGGGCTCGGAGCGCTTGCCGTCCTCCCCGTCCTGGTTGTCCGGAGTGTCCTTGCCGGTCTTGCCCTCGGGCTCGGCGTCGCCCGCCGCCTCGGCCGCCTCCACGCCCTCGTCGGCGTCCTTGGCGTCCGCGGCGTCCTCGGCATCCACCCACGCGGCCACTGCCGCCCGCAGGCGTGTGTCACCCGAGGTGGCGGCGCGCTCGCCTGCGGCCTCCTGCTCGCCTTCGCCCGCGCCCTCCTCGCCGTCCTCCGCGCCGGAGTCCGCCGCACCGGCGCCCGCGCTCTCCTCGACCTCTTCGGCCGGCTCCGAGCCGTTGCCGTTGCCCTTGCCCTCGTCCTCGCTCTTGTCCTCAGCCCCGCCGTCGGCCCCGCCCCGGGGCTTCCCCGAGCCGTCGGACTTCCCCGGCTCGTCGGACTCCGTCACCACGCCCCGCACCGAGAGCACCCGCGTGGCCGTGTCCACGCCACCCCGGCTCTCCGACGTGCCGGACGACCTGCCGGAGGGCGTACCGGACGACGTACCGGACGACGTACCGGAATCCCCGGGCTCCCCCGCCACCGTGAGGCGAGGGTCGCGGGCATCGCGTGCCTCGCTCCTGGCCCCGGGAACCGGACCCGCGCTCCCCGACGTCGGTTCTGCCGACGACTCGTGCTGCTTCGACCTGTCGGGGGACTCGCCCGCCACCGATGCCTCCTCTGTGCCGCACGCCCCGCGTGCCGCTACGAACCGTGAACCGCCGCCCGCACGACAGCCGTACCGTCCGGCCGGACCAGTGGCCGTACCACCGCCTGTACCACTCGGTCGTACCACTGTCCGAACCATGTACCAGTGTCCTGTGCGCGGGCCAAACCCAAAGCGGAAGACGAGAACGACATACCTACTGGTTCCACTACGAACCGGTCACGCACCCTCGACAGACCAATGTGAGAGGGGTCACCCTGTCATTCATCCACGCGGGGAGGCATGGATGGGCAGGAACCGCAGAACACTTCCGGAGGAGCTTCTGCTGCTGGCGCTGGACCCGACCACGGGTACCACCGCACAGCCGCAGTCGCTCGACCTGGGTCTGGCCGGAGCACAGCTAGTGGAGCTGGCGCTGGCCGGACGGATAGCCCCAGACGGGGATCGTATCGCCGTGGTGGTACCACGGCCGACAGGAGATCCGACTCTGGACTGCGCGTTGGAGTTGCTGCGAAGGCGCGGCGCTCCGGTACGGGCCGTCCACTGGATCGGCGGGCCCCGTCTCGGGCTCCGCCAGACCTACCTCTCGCACCTGGAACGGTGCGGCATGGTGCACGCCGTGGCCGGCCAGATGTGCGGGGTGCTGCCGACGACTCGCTATCAGGCCACGGACAACGCGATCAGCCGGGAGATCCGGTCCCGGCTCGATTCCGCGATCCGCACCGGCGTCCCGCCGGACCCGCGGACCGCGGCGCTCGCCGCGCTGGCCCACGCGGTCGGACTCGGCAAGCACCTGTATCCGGGCAACGAGGGACGCTCGTCGCGTTCCCGGCTGCGGGACCTGATCCGCCACGACCCGATGGGCGGTCTCGTGGCGCACGCCGTGATGGACGTGCAGAACGGCGTGGGGGCCCAGCCGCGCCGCGGTCCGGCCTCGGCCGGCGGGCGGCAGGCCACGGCGGGCGGCAGGCCCGCGCCGGAACCGGCCCATGGCGTTCCGATGCAGCCGCAGCGCGGTGGCATCGGCTCCATGGCCCGTGCGGTGGCGCACTGAGCCGCCGCGGCAGCAGAAACGTCACGCGACACGAAGTGGCGGAACGACCGACCTGAGCGCCGCACCGCAGTCCCCGGACCCGGTTCGGGAGCCGCTGGTCCGGGCGGGGTGGAGGGATCACCGGTCCCTCCACCCCGCCCGGCCGTTCACCACGGCCCCGAACCGGCGCGCAGGCGCCGCACATCCGGCGTTTCCCAGCGGCGAGAAGCACCTTGGTGGCAGTCTGCTCAGCAGCAGATACGCAAAGTAGAGGCATGCAGCCGGAGGTGCACGTCCCGTGGCGTCCAATGTCAATCCCACCGTCAGGCGGCGCCGGCTGGGCCAGGAGCTGCGCAGGCTCCGCGAGCTCAAGGGCATGACGGCCGAGGAGGTGGCGGAGCGGCTGCTGGTGTCGCAGTCGAAGATCAGCCGCCTGGAGAACGGCCGGCGCAGCATCAGCCAGCGCGACGTCCGCGACCTGTGCGGGGTCTACGAGGTGGCGGACCACCGGGTCGTCGATTCGCTGATGCAGATGGCCAAGGACTCGCGCCAGCAGGGCTGGTGGCACTCCTTCGGCGACATCCCGTACAGCGTCTACATCGGCCTGGAGACGGACGCGGCGAGCCTGCGGGTGTACGACCCTCAGGTCGTCCCCGGCCTGCTCCAGACCCGGCAGTACGCGGAGGCGCTGATCGCCGGGGCGCTGCCCGAGACGGCGCCCGCGGACATCGAGAAGCGCGTCCAGGTGCGGATGCGGCGGCAGGAACGAATCTCCGCCGCCGAGAACCCGTTGCGCCTGTGGACGGTCCTCGACGAGGCCGCGCTGCGCCGGGTCGTCGGCAACCGCTCGCTGATGCGGGAGCAGCTGGAGCACCTGGTCGAGCAGTCGCAACTGCCGCACGTGACGGTCCAGGTGATCCCGTTCGAGATGGGCGCGCACCCCGGGCTGAACGGACAGTACGCCATCCTGGAGTTCCCGGACACGGCCGACTCCAGCGTCGTCTACATCGAGGGCGTCACCAGCGACCTGTACCTGGAGAAGGCCAACGACGTGCAGAAGTACAGCGTGATGTACGAGCACCTGAGGGCGCAGGCGCTGAACGTGGAGCAGTCGCGCGAGTTCATCGAGAAGGCCGCGAAGGACTACGCGCGCTGAGGACGGCGCACAGTACACCGCCAACGCTCTTTTTCGGAAGAGCCGTTGGAATATGCCATCCGGTCGAGTGAACGATCACTTCACCTGTCGAGGCCGGCGAGTAGCGTCGATCACGCCATCGAGCAACACCGTTGGCCCAAACCGCGCTGTGGGTTCCCCGAACGCGTCGTGCGGTGACAGCAACTCAACCCCTCACTCGCAATCCGGAGCAGAAATGGCAATTCGTCAGGGCGCCACGGAGACGTGGACCAAGTCCTCGTACTCCACGGGCAACGGCGCGTGCGTCGAGGTCAAGTCACCGGTCGTCGCCGCCATGGCGGTCCGGGACTCCAAGGTCCCCGAGGGCCCGGTGCTCGGCTTCCCCGCCGACGCGTGGAACTCGTTCGTGGCATCGGTCAGGGCGTGAGGGAGGCCCCTTCCGGCCTTCCTCCCGCGTCGTGACAGACAACTGAAGAGCACAGCAGGCGCGAGCAGCACCGCGAGCGCCGCACGGAAAAGCCCCCCGGCCGGTTCGCCGTCCTTGCCGAGAGGGCTTTTTCGTACCCTTTTCGCACCCCTTCCCCGCTTCGTCCCGTGTCTCTTTCACATCCCCTGGCGTTCATGTAGGTGAACCAAGGTCAGCAGCCCGAACATCTTTACTCGCTCTTGACCTTCCGCTTTCTTGTCGTGCCCGCGTAACCGATCCCACGATGAGCGGGCACTTCGCGGCCTTCCTCGCCCCTACCCCGCTCAGGCGAAGTGCCAACCAGCTGAGCGGCGTTCACAAGGCGGACCCTGGAAGGGGGCACATGAACAGTCTCGACTGGGCCGTGCTCATCGGCTACTTCGGAGTGATGGTCGCGATCGGCGTCTGGTCGCACAAGCGGGTGGGCGACGTCAGCGACTTCTTCACCGCCGGCGGCAAGATGCCCTGGTGGCTGTCCGGCATCTCGCACCACATGTCGGGCTACAGCGCGGTGCTGTTCACCGGATACGCGGGCATCTCCTACACCTACGGCGTCACCTCCTTCGTCACCTGGTCGTTCCCCATCGCGCTGGGCATCGCCATCGGGTCGAGGCTGTTCGCGCCGCGCATCAACCGGCTGCGCTCCCGCCTGCACGTGGCCTCACCGCTGGAGTACCTGAAGAACCGCTACAACCTCTCCACCCAGCAGGCCCTCGCCTGGTCCGGGATGCTGCTGAAGATCGTGGATGTCGGCGCCAAGTGGGCGGCGATCGCGACCCTGCTCTCCGTCTTCACCGGGATGAGCCTGAACCAGGGCATCCTCATCACCGGCGCGATCACCGCGGTCTACTGCACGATCGGCGGCCTGTGGGCGGACGCGCTCACCGAACTGGGGCAGTTCGTCATCCAGTTGCTGGCGGGCGTGTCGATGTTCGTGGCCGTCGTCCTGAAGCTGAACGACAAGGGCATCGGCTTCCTCGGCGCCTGGGACGAGCCCGCCCTGCACGGCCACGGCAAGCCGCTGGTCGGCCCGTACGGCACCGTGTTCCTGCTGGCCTTCCTCTTCATCAAACTCTTCGAGTACAACGGCGGCATGCTCAACCAGGCCCAGCGCTACATGGCCACGGGCAGCGCCCGCCAGGCCGAACGCTCGGCGCGGCTGTCGGCCCTCCTGTGGCTCGTCTGGCCGGTCGTCCTCTTCTTCCCCATGTGGATGTCGCCGCTGCTGGTCCACGCGAACAAGCCCGACGGCTCCGACTCCTACGCCCTGATGACCGAACAGCTCCTGCCGCACGGGCTGCTGGGCCTGGTCATCGTCGGCTTCTTCTCCCACACGATGGCCATGTGCTCCTCCGACGCCAACGCCATCGCCGCCGTCTTCACCCGGGACGTGGCACCCGTGCTGTCGCGGCGGGCACGGGGGTGGGGCGCGCGCAGCGGCCTGGTCGCCGCCCGTGTGACGACCGTCGTCTTCCTCGGCCTGTCCATGGCGGTGGCCACGCAGGTCGACTCCCCCGCGTTCAAGGACATCATCACGGTCGTCATCAAGTGGGTCGCCGGGCTCATGGGGCCGATCGCGATCCCGATGATGCTCGGCCTGCTCCGCCCGTTCCGCCGCTCCGGCCCCACGGCCGCGCTGACCAGCTGGGGCCTGGGCCTGCTGGCCTTCTGGCTGGTGAACTACCCGGTCAACTGGAACGTCGAGGGCGGCGTACCGCTCCAGTACCAGGTGTCGATCCCCCTCGCCGTCTCCCTGGTCCTGTACATCGTCGTCGGCTACGTCCGGCCGGAGGACACCCCCGAGCGGCTCGCGGTCATCGAGCGGGTCAACACCGACGGGGACGGCGGCTCGGCGGGGGCTGCCGCGGTACCGGCCCCGGCGGGCGCGGGCGACGACGTGATCGGCCCCCGGCCGTCCTGACCGATCCCTCTAGGTACCCCGCGGATACCGGGCCAGCCAGCCCGGAGCCGACCCGGCCGGCCCGTGCAGCGCGGCGCCCTGGGTCATCTCCATCGCGAAGTCGTCCGCCAGGACCAGCAGGGTGGGACGGCCCTCCAGCTCGACCAGCCAGGCCGGCGGGAGGGCCGTCTCGCCGTGCAGGGCCCCGAGCAGGCCGCCGGTGAGGGCCCCGGCCGCGCCCGAGGGACCGCTCTGGTTCACCGCCAGGCACAGGCCGTGCCGTACGTCCTCGCCGACGAGCGCGCAGTACACCGCCACGGCCAGCAGTCCCTGCGCGGTGCCCTCACCGGCCAGTTCCTCCACCCGCGCGGGGCCCGGCATGCCCTGGCGCACCGCGCCCAGCGCGTGCTGCAACGCGTCCGACACCGGCTCGTGGCCGGGCCGTACGGCCAGCAGCGCCAGCGCCTTCTGCACGGCGGCGTCGAGCCCGTCACCGCGGGCGAGCGCGTGCACGATCACGGCGTACGCGCCTGCCGCGAGCCAGGCCGAGGGGTGCCCGTGGCTCTGCGCGGCGCACTCCACGGCGAGCTGCACGACCAGCTGCGGCTCCCACCCGACCAGCAGCCCGAACGGCGCGGACCGCGCGGCGGCCTCCGGTCCCGCCTCGCCGGGGTTCTTCGGCGCCTGGAGCGTCCCCATCGTCTCGTCCCCGAACCCGCCGAGCAGCGCCCGCGTCGGCTCCCGCCGCGCGTACAGCCACTCCTCGCGGGCCAGCCACCCGTCGTCCTCGCGCCGCTCGTCGGGCCCCCAGTCCCGCTGGGTCGCCGCCCACCGCAGGTACGCCCGGTGCACGTCGGTCGGCGGGTGCCAGGCCCCGGCGTCCCGCCGCACCTGCGCCCGGATCAGCCCGTCCACGGAGAACAAGGTGAGCTGGGTGAGGTGCGTGACGGCCCCGCGCCGCCCGTGCGCCGGGACGAGGTCGACGACACCCTCGGGCCCGTGCGCCGCCCGGATCTCCTGGAGCCCGAGCCCGTCCACCGGCGCCCCGAGCGCGTCACCCAGCGCGCCCCCGAGCAGCGTGCCGCGCACCCGGCCCCGGAAGTCCTGCTGCTCGGCACGCCCCCAGACGGCCCCGGACGTCGTACCCACCCAGACCTCCTCACGGCACCGTCCGTACGTACGACGCTCGGCACTGTAGTCGAAGGGGAACCGTGTGTTCAGGGTCGGTCGAGTTCGGCCCACACCGTCTTCGCACGGGCCGGCGCTTCCTCCACACCCCAGCGGTCCGCGTACGCCGCGACGATCCGCAGACCCCGCCCGGACTCCGCCTCCGCCTCCCCCGCCGACGCCTCCGCGACCTGCGGGAACCGGTCACCACGCGCGTCGGTCACCTCGATCCGCAGCATGCCGCCGGAGTACCGCCTCAGCGTCAGCCGGAAGTCCCGGCCCGCGACCCGCCCGTGGAACACCGCGTTCGACGCCAGCTCCGCCACGACCTGCACGGCATTTTCGAACGGCTGTCCCCAGTCGTCGAGTTGCCGCTCGGCCAGCAGCCGGGCCAGTCGCGCACCTCTTCGAGTGGCGGACAACTGCACGACGAAATGGTGCGTGGCGGGAGTGACCCCGGGGAGCAATTCCTGACTCATGTCACCCAGCGTGGCCGCCCGACCCTACGCTGAACAGTCACGAACCCGGTACGCGGAGTTACCGTCCGGACGCTCACCGGGGTCGTACGGCTCGTACGCCAGGAGGGGAAGGCCATGGAGGACGAGGAGGCCGAGGCCGTACTCAGGACGGTCGGCCGGCAGATCAAGATGTGGCGCGAGACCGCCGGGCTCAAGCAGGCGGAACTCGGCGCCGCCATCGGCTACGGCGAGGAGATGGTCTCGTCGGTGGAACGCGGACGGCGCGTCCCCAAGCCCGACTTCCTCGACAATGCCGACCAGGCACTCGGCGCGGGCGGCAAGCTCTCCGCCATGAAGAAGGACGTGGAGGAGGCGCGCTACCCGAAGAAGGTACGGGACCTGAAGAAGCTGGAGGAGGACGCGGTGGAGTTGGGGGCGTACGCCGGCCTCCACATCCACGGGCTGCTCCAGTCCCCGGAGTACGCCCAGGCGCTGTACGCGATGCGACGGCCCGCCTACACGGAGGACGAGGTCGAGCGCCTCGTCGCGGCGCGCATGGCCCGGAAGGCCGTCTTCGAGCGCGTGCCCAGGCCGCTGATCACCTTCGTCCAGGAAGAGGTGACCCTGCTGCGGCCCATCGGGGGCAGAATGGTGTTGCGCCGCCAGCTCCAACACCTGCTTGAGATCAGCAAGTTGAGGCACGTATCGATCCAGGTGATGCCGACGGATCGGGAGGATCATGCGGGCATGATGGGTTCGTTGCGGGTACTGAAGCTCCGGGACGGCAAAACACTGGGCCACTCAGAGGGGCAGTTGTACGACCGTGTGATCAGTGACCCGCGGGACGTCCAGATCCTGGAGATGCGCTATGGAATGATCCGGGCGCAGGCCCTCTCGCCCGGCGAGTCACTGGCCTTCATCGAGAAACGACTGGGAGACCTGGCATGACTGCCCTCCACTGGTTCAAGAGCAGCTACAGCGGCAACGACGGCCCCGACTGCGTCGAAGTGGCCCTGGACTGGTTCAAGAGCAGCTACAGCAGCAACGAGGGCCCCGACTGCGTCGAGGTCGCCATAGCCGCCGCCCCGGCCGCCGTCCACGTCCGTGACTCCAAGGCCAGGGACGGCGACCAGCTCGCGTTCGCCGGGAGCGCCTGGGCGGAGTTCCTGGGCTTCGCGGCGCGTCGCTAGCTACAGCTAGTCGACGACCACCACCCGCGTCCCCTTCTCCGCGAACCCCCACAGGGCCGCGCCGTCCTGCTTGCCGGTGCGGACGCCGCCCGTCTTGATGCCCTCGGCGACCGGCGGCGGCGAGGAGCCGTCGACGGCGTTGCTGAAGGCGACGAAGACGCCCGACTTGCCCGCGAAGTACATGATGTGCTCGATCTCCACCCCGTCCGAGCCCTTCGTCGGGTCGGCGACCCGCTGGGAGATCGCGTAGGCGCCCGGGTCGGGGCTGACCGTGCCGGGCCAGACGGGGAAGGTGCGGGACGGCATGCCGCGCTCGTCCATCAGCCAGACGCGTTTCTGGCCGAGGGAGTAGACGACACGGCGGCCCGTGCCGGAGTCGGACGGGGGCGCGGGCGGTGCCGTGTGCTTGGGGGAACCGGCCCCGGGGTGCTTGCCCGCCGAGGCCGACGCGCTCGGGCGGGCGGGCGCCGCGACGGGGTGCTCGCCCTGGTCCGCCTGGGCCGCCAGCACCCCGACCGCGACGACCGCCGCGGCGGTCAGGCCGCTGACCCAGGCCCACGAAGGTATTCGGGCAGGCATGGGCACGCATCTCCTCGGCTACTCAGCTGTTCGGCCCCGGGAACCGTCGGCTCATCGTACTGTGGGCCGCCTCCCGCGCGGTTCAGTCCAGGACGGGCAGCAGCTCGGGCAGGTGGCCGTCGGAGGCCGCCGCCGCTCGCTGCCGCTCCTCGGGGACCTCGCCGTAGAGCGTGGTGCGGGGCCTCGCGGGGCGGCCCGCCGCTTCCGCGACCGCGATGAGGTCCTTGACCGACTTGTAGGAGCCGTAGGAGGAGCCCGCCATGCGGGAGATGGTCTCCTCCATGAGGGTGCCGCCCAGGTCGTTGGCGCCGGAGCGGAGCATCTCGGCGGCGCCCTCCGTGCCCAGTTTGACCCAGCTTGTCTGAATGTTGGGGATCCAGGGGTGCAGCAGCAGGCGGGCCATCGCGGTGACCGCCCGGTTGTCGCGGACCGTGGGGCCGGGGCGGGCGATCCCGGCCAGGTAGACCGGCGCGTTGGTGTGGATGAAGGGGAGGGTGACGAACTCCGTGAAGCCGCCCGTCTCCTGCTGGACGCGGGCCAGAGTGCGGAAGTGGCCGAGCCAGTGGCGGGGCTGGTCGACGTGGCCGTACATCATGGTCGAGGAGGAGCGGATGCCCAGTTCGTGCGCCGTCTTCACGACCTCGATCCAGGTCGCGGTGGGCAGCTTGCCCTTGGTCAGGACCCAGCGGACCTCGTCGTCCAGGATCTCCGCGGCCGTCCCGGGGATGGTGTCCAGGCCCGCTTCCCTCGCCGCCGTCAGCCATTCGCGGATCGACAGGCCGGTGCGGGACGCGCCGTTGACCACCTCCATGGGCGAGAAGGCGTGCACGTGCATGCCCGGGACGCGCTCCTTGACCGCCCTGGCGATGTCGAAGTAGGCCGTGCCGGGCAGGTCGGGGTGGATGCCGCCCTGCATGCAGACCTCCACCGCGCCCACGTCCCAGGCCTGCTGGGCGCGGTCGGCGACCTGGTCCAGGGAGAGGGTGTAGGCGTCGGCGTCCGTGCGGCGCTGGGCGAAGGCGCAGAAGCGGCAGCCGGTGTAGCAGACGTTGGTGAAGTTGATGTTGCGGGTGACGATGTACGTCACGTCGTCGCCGACCGCCGCCCTGCGGACGTCGTCCGCGATCCGCGTGAGAGCGTCCAGCGCCGGACCGTCCGCGTGCAGCAGGGCCAGGGCCTCGGCGTCGGTCAGCCGCGTCGGGTCGGCGGCGGCGGTGCGCAGGGCCTCGCGGACGTCCGTGTCGATGCGCTCGGGTGCCATGCCGGGCGCCGCCGCCTCGCGCAGGGCGTCCCAGTCGCCGTAGACCTCGTCGAAGTCGGCACGGCGGTCGGCGGTGCGCCCCTCGGAGTCGATGGAGGTGTGCAGGTCGGTACGGCCGGACGCGGTGAACGCCTCGTCCGGTTCCTGCCAGGGGCGGCCCTCGACGGTCGCGTCCTCGCGGGCCAGACCGGTGGCGGGGTCGGCGAGGGCGCTCACGTGCGGGAGGAGGCGGGGGTCGAGCCAGGGCTCGCCCCGGGTGACGAACTCCGGGTAGACGCAGAGCCGTTCGCGCAGTTCGAACCCCGCGGCGGCGGAGCGCTCGCGCAACTGGTCGATCTGCGGCCAGGGACGCTCGGGGTTGACGTGGTCGATGGTGAGCGGGGAGACGCCGCCCCAGTCGTCGATACCGGCCGCGATGAGCCGTTCGTACTCGCCGTCCACGAGGTTGGGCGGGGCCTGGAGGCAGGCGGAGGGGCCCATGATGTGCCGGGCGACGGCGACCGTGGCGACCAGGTCGTCCAGTTCGGCGTCCGGCATGCCGCGCATCGCCGTGTCCGGCTTGGCGCGGAAGTTCTGGATGATCAGCTCCTGGATGCCGTGGTGGGCGCGGGCGACCTTGCGCAGCGCGAACAGGGACTCCGCGCGCTCCTCGTAGGTCTCGCCGATGCCGATCAGGATCCCGGAGGTGAACGGGACGGAGGAGCGGCCGGCGTCCTCCAGGACGCGCAGCCGTACGGCGGGCTCCTTGTCCGGGGAGCCGTGGTGCGGGCCGCCGGGCTCGGACCACAGGCGCCTCGCCGTGGTCTCCAGCATCATGCCCATGGACGGCGCGACGGGCTTGAGACGCTGGAAGTCCGTCCAGGACATGACGCCCGGGTTGAGGTGCGGCAGGAGGCCGGTCTCCTCCAGGATGCGGACGGAGATGGCGCGGACGTAGGCGATGGTGTCGTCGTAGCCGTGCGCGTCGAGCCATTCGCGCGCCTCGGGCCAGCGGTCCTCGGGCTTGTCGCCGAGGGTGATGAGGGCTTCCTTGCAGCCGAGTTCCGCGCCGCGGCGGGCGATGTCCAGGACCTCGTCGGGGGACATGAACATCCCGTGTCCGGCGCGGCGCAGCTTGCCGGGGACGGTGACGAAGGTGCAGTAGTGGCACTTGTCCCGGCACAGCCGGGTCAGCGGGACGAAGACGCTCTTGGAGTAGGTGATGACACCGGGGCGGCCGGCGGCCTCCAGGCCGGCGTCCCGCACCCGGGCGGCGGAGGCGACGAGGTCCTGCAACCGCTCGCCGCGGGCCTGGAGCAGCACCGCCGCCTCGGCGACGTCGAGGGCGACGCCGTCCCGCGCACGTTTGAGGGCGCGACGCATGGAGTTCTCGGTGGGGCCGGTTCCGGAGGTCGCGGAAGTCGTCATCCTCCGAGCATACGATCGCGTTGACCAGGGGCGGCGGGGGTGGGCGCGCGGGGAGCACGCGGCGCGGGGGTGGGCGCGCGGTGTGGGGGCAGGCACGCGGTGTGGGGGCAGGCACGCGGTGTGGGGGCAGGCACGCGGTGTGGGGGCAGGCACGCGGTGTGGGGGCAGGCGCGCGGCGAGCGCGCGGCGCAGGGGCGGCGGGACTCGCACGGATCCGCTCGGCCGGCGGCGGGGACCCGCACGGTCCCGCTCGGCCGCGCGGCGGGGGCCGCGTGATCTGCCGCGCCGCTCCCCTCGGCGCGCTCCCGGCCCATGGCGTTGCCGTGCGGGCCGTACCCCTGGTCCGGTCCGGCCGCACCGCGATCCGTTTCCCGGCACCGGCCCGGCGAAGGTCTCGGCCCGGCACCGCTCCCAGGGCCGGGCCGAGGCCCTAGGCTGACCGCCCATGACCCGCCACAGCGAGCTGAAGCACCGGGTGGTCACCCGCTTCCAGCGGTACGTCGCCAACCCGGTCAACCGGCGCCTGCCCTCGCAGACCCTGCTGGAGACCACCGGCCGGGTCTCCCGGCTGCCCCGCCGCACCCCCGTGGGCGGACGCCTGACGGACGGATCCTTCTGGATCGTCTCCGAGTTCGGCCACCGGTCCCAGTACGTCCGCAACATCCAGGCCGACCCGGCCGTCCGCGTCCGCATCCGGGGCCGCTGGCACCACGGCACCGCCCACCTCCTGCCCGACGACGACGCCCGGGCCCGGCTGCGCCGCCTGCCCCGGTTCAACAGCGCGGCGGTACGCGCCTTCGGCACGGATCTGCTGACCGTCCGGGTGGATCTGACCGACTGAGGCGCCTCCGCAAGCGGAGAGCGTGTGTGGGCCTTGTGAGACCGGGCATCACGGCCTGTGATCGCTGTCTCCCGGAGCTGACGCATCTGCCATGAACAAGGCAAACTGGCCTCTCGGTGATGGAAAGTTCGGCAGCGGCCAGGGAGCAGCGATGGACGGTGTACCGCGAGTACCGGAGCAGCGGCGTGCCGAGCGGTCGGCGGCGCTGCGCTTCTGCGTACTCGGGCCGGTGCGCGCCTGGCGCGGCGAGGAACCGCTGCCCACCGGCTCACCGCAGCAGCGGGCCCTGCTCGCCGCGCTGCTGCTGCGCGAGGGGCGTACGGCCACGGCGTCCGAGCTGATCGACGCCCTGTGGGGCGAGGAACCGCCGTCGCAGGCACTGGCCGCGCTGCGCACGTACGCGTCCCGGCTGCGCAAGGTCCTCGATGCCGGGCTTCTGGTCAGCGAGTCCGGCGGATACGCCGTACGCGGCCTGGGCGAGGGCGCGCTGGACCTCGGGGCGGCGCAGGACCTCGCCACGGAGGCGGAGAAGGCCCGGGCGGCAGGGGACCTGCACCGGGCGCGGACGCTGCTCGACCGCGCGCTGCACCTGTGGGACGGCGAGCCGCTGGCCGGGGTGCCCGGCCCGTACGCCGAGGCCCAGCGGGTGCGCCTGCACGAGTGGCGGCTCCAACTGCTGGAGTCCCGCCTCGACATGGACCTGGAACAGGGCTGCCACAGCGAGGCCGTCTCCGAACTCACCGCCCTGACCGCGGCCCACCCGCTGCGGGAGCGGCTGCGCGAACTGCTGATGCTCGCGCTGTACCGCAGCGGCCGGCAGGCGGAGGCGCTGGCGGTCTACGCGGACACCCGCCGGCTGCTCGCCGACGAACTGGGCGTGGACCCGCGCCCGGAACTGCGCGAGTTGCAGCAGCGGATCCTGCGCGCCGACCCTGCCCTCGCCGAGCCCTCCGCACCCGCCCCGGAACCCTCCGTCACCCCCGTGCGGCCCGCCCAACTCCCGGCGACCGTTCCCGACTTCACCGGACGCGCGGCTTTCGTCGCCGAACTGGGCGCCATGCTGGCCTCGGCCGACGGCCGGGTGATGGCCGTGTCGGCGCTGGCCGGGATCGGCGGCGTCGGCAAGACGACCCTGGCCGTCCACGTGGCGCACCACGCCCGGACGGCCTTCCCCGACGGCCAGTTGTACGCCGATCTCCAGGGCGCCGGGCAGCGCGCCGCCGAACCGGAGACGGTCCTCGGCTCCTTCCTGCGCGCCCTCGGCACCGCGGACTCGGCGATCCCCGACTCCCTGGAGGAGCGGGCGGCCCTGTACCGCTCCGTCCTGGACGGCCGCCGGGTCCTGGTCCTGCTGGACAACGCGCGCGACGCCGCGCAGATCAGACCCCTGCTGCCGGGCACGGAGGGCTGCGCCGCGCTGGTCACCTCCCGGGTGCGGATGGTCGACCTGGCGGGCGCGCACCTGGTCGACCTGGACGTGATGAGCCCGGAGGAGGCCCTGCAGCTCTTCACCCGCATCGTCGGCGAGGAGCGGGTGGCGAGCGAACGCGAGGCCGCCCTGGACGTGGTGGCCGCCTGCGGCTTCCTGCCCCTCGCCATCCGCATCGCCGCCTCCCGCCTCGCGGCCCGCCGCACCTGGACGGTCTCCGTCCTCGCCGCCAAGCTGGCCGACGAACGGCGCCGCCTGGACGAACTCCAGGCGGGCGACCTGGCGGTGAAGGCCACCTTCGAACTGGGTTACGGCCAACTGGAACCGGCCCAGGCCCGCGCCTTCCGCCTGCTGGGCCTCGCCGACGGCCCCGACATCTCCCTGGCGGCGGCAGCGGCCGTCCTCGACCTGCCCGTCGAGGACACCGAGGACCTGCTGGAGTCCCTGGTCGACACCTCCCTCCTGGAGTCCGCCGCCCCCGGCCGCTACCGCTTCCACGACCTGGTCCGCCTCTACGCCCGGGCCTGCGCCGAACGCGACGAACGCCCCCCGGGCGAACGGGACGCGGCGATGTCGCGCCTGCTGGACTTCTACCTGGCCACGGCGGCGGGGGTGTACGCGATCGAGCGGCCGGGGGACCGGCTGGTGGACCACCTGGAGGAGACGGCCGTCCCCGGGCTGGTCTTCCCCGATCGCCGCGCCGCGCAGGACTGGCTCTACGCCGAGGCGGTACCGCTTCTGGCCTCCGTACGCCAGTCGTCGGGCGGTACGACGCTGCGCCGGGCCGTCGACCTGCTGTGGGCGGCGGTCGACCTCGCCGAGTCGGGGGCGAACTCCAAGGAGTACGAAGCGGCCGGGGCGGCCCTGCGCGACGCGGCGCGGGCGGCCCGCGACAGCCGCGCCGAGGGGCGGGCCTGCCTCGTGCTGGCCAACGCCCGCCACTGGTCGGGCCAGTTCGGCCAGGCCGACCTGGAGGCACGGCAGGCGCTCGCCCTCTCGGAGGCCGCCGCCGATCCGCTGCCGTGCTGCTGGGCGGCGAACATCCTCGGCGCCTTCGCCTTCTACCAGAGCCGGTACGCGGAGGCCGAGGAGCACCTGGAGCGGGCCATCGCGGACTTCCGGGCCTGCGGCGACCTCTCCGGCGCGGCGGCGGCACTGTGCAACCTCTCGCGCCTGCACCTGCAGACCGGGCGGGCGGACAGCGCGGTGGACCTGGCCCGGCAGGGCACGGAGATGTACGAGGGGCTGGGCCATCTGCTCAAGGCCGCCAACGGCCATTACGCGCTCGGCATGGCGCTCGGCAAGAACGGCCAGCCGGCCGACGCCACCGCGCACCTGCGCCAGGCCCTGCACGTCTTCCGCACCAGCAGGCAGCGGCTGTGGGAAGGCATGACCCTCTTCCGGCTCGCCGAGGTGGACCTGCTCGCCCAGCGCCCCGCACAGGCGGCGGCCAACGCCGAGATGGCCCTGACCCCGCTGCGGGAGATCGGGGGCGAGTGGCGCCGCGGGAACGTGCTGACCCTGCTCGGCAAGGCACTCGACGGAATCGGCCAGGCGGGCCGGGCCCGGGTCTGCTGGCAGGAAGCGCTGGAGATCTACGAGCGGTCGAACTCGCCCGAGGCCGCGGACGTGCGGACCCTGCTGGCGCCCGCGCACGCGTCCTGATCCGCGTCCGGCGCGTTCATCGAACGTTTATCGCCGCACGGCATGCTCGTCGTTGCCGGGCCGTCGCGTCGGGGGGCAGGCGGACCGGCGGGGAGACCGGCTCACTCGCGATCTAGAGTGGGCGGCTCCAACGGCCCATCCGGGCACACTCGGGGGAGTGACCGGATGGGCCTCCCACAGCTTGTACGCGACCTTCAAGGGGAGGCACCACCACCATGAGCGACGCCACCAAGGACGAGCCGGTCGTCAAGCCGGACAACACCCACATCACCGACGCCGCGGCCGGTTCGGAGATCAAGCCGCTGAACACGCACATCACCGACGCCGAGGCCGGCACCGAGGTCAAGCCGCTCAACACGCACATCACGGACGAGAAGGCCTGACCGACCGGAGCCACACGGGGGACACCTGGGGGGGACACCCGGGGGGGGGACTCGGGGGACACGGGGGACACGGGGGGGCACGGGGGATCGGCCGCGGCGGCGCGGAGGGGGAGCCGTCGCGGCCGACGCGTGTTCCGGACCTGTCGTCGGGGTCGGTCCGTGGCCGCGGGAGAAGCCCGTCAGGGCGGGCACCACGACCGCCGGCGCCGCCGTAAGCCTGCGTCCGCGCCCCCGGGTTCGAAAGGCGCGGCACCCTACCCGGTGGTGCGTGCCGTGCCCGTGCCCTTCTCCGCGTCCAGGGCGTACACGCAGCGGTCCTTGCTGCACGCGTACACGACGCCGTCGCGGACGACCGGGGAGCCGGTGATCTCGCCGCCGGTCGCCAGTTTCCAGCGCAGGCGGCCGTCGTCGGCCTTGAGCGTGTAGAGGAGGTGGTCGGTGGAGCCGAAGTGGATGCGGCCCTCGGCGACCGCCGGGGAGCCGACGATCTCGCCGCCGGACTGGAAGCGCCACTTGGGCGTCCCGGTCACCGCGTCCAGGGTGTACAGGCCCTTGCCGCTGCCGACGTGCACGTGTCCGGCGGCGACCAGGACCGGGTCGACGGAGGAGCGGGCCTCGGTGGCGATGCGCCAGCGGTCGCGGCCGTCGGTGGCGTCCAGGGCGTAGACGGTGCCCAGGTAGTCGGCCAGGTAGACGCCGCCGCCGGTGACCGCCGGGCCGGGGGCGAAGGCGGGCGGGGAGAGGAAGACGGCGGGGGCCTCGAAGTGCCAGCGGACGTGGCCGCTCGCCACGTCCAGGGCGAGGACACGGGTGCCGGCCGAGACGTAGACGTAGCCGTCGGGGGCGGCCGTGATGCGCACCGGTACGCCGCCGCAGGAGGCCGCGTCCCCGATGGGGTAGGACCAGCGCTCGTCCCCGGTGCGGGCCTCCAGGGCGCGCAGGCGGGCGTCCTGCCAGACGTAGACGGTGCCGTCGTGGAGGGCGGGGCCGGCCTCGGGGGACTCGAAGTCGCTCTGGCAGCCGGTGATCTCCCACAGTTTCTGGCCGCCGGCGGCCTCCCGGGCCTGGACGCCGCCGCCGCGGGTGCCGGTGACGACGGTGCCCCGTTCGGCCTTGATCGAGTAGACCCAGGCGTCGGTCTGCTGCCGCCACAGGTCGGCGCCGTCCCGGGCGTCCAGGGCGAACAGGGTGGGGCCGTCGGAGGCGTGCACGCGGCCGTCGGCGACCGCCATGGACCAGGCGACGTCCCGGGTCTTGAAGCGGCGCCGGCCGGTGGCCACGTCGAGGGCGTGCACCTCGAAGGAGGTGACGTAGACGAGGTCGCCGGCGACGGCGGGGGTGCCCCAGACGTCGTTGGACATGCGGAAGCGCCAGGGGCGCCAGCCGGGCGCGGTCTCCGGCGGCACCATCGGCGCCGCCTGGACGACGGGTGCGGCGCCGGGGCGCGGCCTGGACCAGGTGGCGGTGAGGCCCGCCTCCGGCGGGGGCGCTTTGACGGCGGCGGCGCGGGCGTCGGCGACGCGCGGGCCGGGACCGATGGGGACCTGGGCGCCGGCCAGCCGCACGGGGCCGGTGTCGGGAGCGCCGACCGGCGCGGGCATCGCGGGCAGCGGCGGGGCGGCCTGGACCTGGGCCGGGGCCGGGACGACGGGGTCGTAGGAGGGCGGGGGCGGCGGCGGTACGGCGGGCCGGGCGCCGTTCGCCGGGCCGCCCGAGGTGGGCGGCGCGGTGAGGCGTCCGCCGCGACGGGACTCGATGAGGCCCACCGCCTGCTCGGGCAGCCAGGCCGAGGCGGTTCCGCTGTCGTCGGAGCCGGAGCCGAAGAGGTGGGGGGCGAGCTGGGCCTGGAGGTCGGCGGGGGTGGGGCGGCTCGCGATCTCCATCTGCATGCAGGACTCGATCAGCGGGCGCAGCTCGTCCGGCATGCCTTCGAGG
Organism: Streptomyces sp. NPDC021356; assembly: GCF_040641015.1. NCBI lineage: Bacteria > Bacillati > Actinomycetota > Actinomycetes > Kitasatosporales > Streptomycetaceae > Streptomyces > Streptomyces sp. NPDC021356. The sequence goes on from NZ_JBFACU010000007.1 coordinate 72,661, forward strand.
TCGGGGCCCTCGCGCAGCAGCATGAAGACCGTCTCGACCGGGTTGGCGCCGTGGAAGGGCGGGTGCCCGGTGGCGGCGAAGACGAGCATCGAACCGAGGGAGAACACGTCGCTCGCGCCCGTGACGCTGCGCGAGTCCTTGGCCTGCTCGGGCGACATGTAGGCAGGGGTGCCGACGGCGACGTTCGTCATGGTCAGACGGGTGTTCGAAACGCCGGAGGCGATACCGAAGTCGATCACGCGCGGGCCGTCCTCGACGACGAGCACGTTGGACGGCTTCAGGTCGCGGTGGACGAGCCCGGCCCCGTGGATGGACTGGAGCGCCTCCGCGACGCCCGCCGCCAGCCAGCGCACCGCCTGCACCGGGAGCGGACCGCACTCGGTCACTATCTCTTCCAGGGAGGGGGCGGGGACGTAGGCGGTGGCGAGCCAGGGCACGGCGGCGCGCGGGTCGGCGTCGACCACCGCGGCCGTGTAGAAGCCGGAGACCGCCCGCGCGGCCTCGACCTCGCGCGTGAAGCGGACCCGGAAGAGCTGGTCCTCGGCCAGCTCGGTGCGGACCGTCTTGATCGCCACCCGCCGGCCGGACGCCGAGCGCGCGAGATAGACCAGCCCCATGCCGCCGGCGCCCAGCCGCCCCAGCACCTCGAACGGACCGATCCGCCGCGGATCGTGCTGCGTCAGCTGATCCACCACTTGCCTGCCACCTCCCCGTACGAGCCGCGTCACCTCCGTGTGTACGCGGCCCCCGTGCAGCGTCTCACCACCGCACCGCCGTGGCGGCACGCACTCCGATTCTTCCTGGCCGCGGCACTGGTTGCGAACCCGCCGACGAATCGGGATGTCCTGGTGTGTTTCCGGCGCAAAACGACGGATTCCCGCCGCCGAGACGGTGTCCGGAGCGCGTTTTCACCTCTCCTTCACGACTTTCACCGCTCCTTCCGGCGCATCCCCGGTGCGGCTCCGGTGCATCTTCCGGTGCAGCTCCGGTGCCCCTTCAGTGCACCTCCCGCTGCCCCTTTCACCGCTTTCACCGCTCCATGACGGCGAAGGACGCCCCCTGATCGTCGACGACGACCGCGACCGTTGCGTACGACGTCTCGAAGGGCGGCACCTGGACCCGGCCGCCGAGCCGGACGACCGTGTCGAGGGCGGCGCCGACCCCCTCGACCAGGAAGTGGACGACGAAGTGCGGCGGCATCTCGGCCGGGAAGACGTCCGCGACCGGGGCCCGGCCGAACTCGGGACGGGCGTCCCGGCCGAACAGCGCCTCGTGGAAGAGGCCGCCGTAGAAGGTGTCGGCCGCCTCGGTGTCACGGGTGTAGAGCTGGGCCCAGCCGAAGCCGCCCGGCCGGCGGCGCACGCCGAAGCCCGCGTGCCGGCCCGGCTGCCACAGGCCGAAGACGGCGCCCTCGGGGTCGGCGGCCGGCACGGCCGTGCCGTAGCGGCCGACCTGCCGGGCCTCCCCCACGATCTGCCCGCCGCCCGCCCGGATCCGCGCGGCCAGCGCACCGAGGTCCGGGGCGGCGAAGTACACCGTCCAGACGGTGGGCATCCGGCCGTCCGACTTCGGGGTGAGCGCGGCGACGGGCTGCCCCTCCAGCAGGGCCAGGACGGAGCCGCCGTACGCCTCCTTCTCCTCGAAGGTCCACCCGAAAAGCGCACCGTAGAACCGCCGGCCCGCGGCGGTGTCGGGGAGCTGCGCGTCCACCCAGCAGGGGACGCCCTCCGTGTACGCGGATGCCCTGTTTTCGGCCATGCCGTCAAAGTAGCTGGGTCTCCCGCACCCCGCAGACCAGGCACACCAGCCTCCCGGCGCCCGCGCACCCCATTTGCAGTCGGCCGAATCGCGCTCCCATCACCCCTCGGTAAGCTGACGACATGACAGGACAAGTGCGTACCGTCGACGGCCGCGTGGCCGGCCGGCGAGGGCAGGCGACCCGGCAGAAGCTGCTCGACTGCCTCAGCGAGATGCTCAGCTCCTCCCCCTACCGGGATGTCAAGGTCATCGATGTCGCCCGGAAGGCGGGCACTTCGCCCGCGACCTTCTACCAGTACTTCCCGGACGTCGAGGGCGCCGTCCTGGAGATCGCCGAGCAAATGGCCGCCGAGAGCGCTGATTTGACCGGGTTGCTCGAAGGCCGGTCCTGGGTCGGCAAGGCCGGCTGGCAGACGGCGCAGGAACTCGTCGACGGGTTCCTGGACTTCTGGCGCCGCAACGACGCGATCCTGCGCGTGGTCGACCTCGGGGCAGCCGAGGGCGACAAGCGCTTCTACAAGCTCCGTATGAAGATCCTCAACGCGGTGAACGGCTCCCTCACGGATTCGGTTGCCGAACTCCAGTCCAAGGGCAAGGTCGACAAGGACGTGAACCCGGCGGCGGTCGCCGGTTCGCTGGTCGCGATGCTCGCCGCGGTCGCCTCGCACCAGAAGGGTTTCACCTCCTGGGGCGTCAAGCAGGCCGAACTCAAACCGAACCTCGCCCTGTTGGTGTACCTCGGCGTCACCGGGAAGAAGCCGACGAGATAGCCGGCCCCTCGGCCCCGGGCCCTTTTACGGCACCTCCAGGCCACAAGTCCTGTCAGGCAGGCGGCGGTTCACCCGGGTGGACCGCCGCCTGTCGCGTTGCGGGGCACTTCGTGCGGGGCGCCTCGCACGCCGCCGAGGAACGGCACCGGGCGATACTCGGGACATGAACACGGAACTCGACGCCCTGCTCAGGTCGCTTCGCGTGTGGGACCCGGAGGTCACCGAGCTGCCCGCGTTCGACCCGCGGGAGGCGCCCGCCGACCCCGTCGCCCTGTTCACCCGCTGGTTCGCGCGGGCGGTGGCGGCCGGTGAGCGGGAGCCGCACACCATGTCCCTGGCCACGGCCGACGAGGCGGGCGACCCGGACGTCCGGATCGTGATGCTGCACGGTGCCGACGCGGAGGGCTGGGCCTTCGCCACCCACGCCGACAGCCGCAAGGGCCGCCACCTGGCCCGCCGCCCCGCCGCCGCCCTCGTCTTCTACTGGCCCGTGCTGGGCCGCCAGGTCCGGGTACGGGGCCCGGTCACCGCCGCACCCCACGAGCAGGCACGGGCTGACCTGCACGCCCGGTCGACCGGGGCCCTGGCCGCCGCCCTCACCGGCGCGCAGAGCCACGTCCTGGACTCCCTCGACGAGCTGGCCCGGGCGTCGGAGGCGGCCTGGGCCGTCGCGGGGCGCGCGCCGGACACGGACGCCCCCTCCTGGACCCTCTACCGGCTGCGCCCCACCGAGGTCGAGTTCTTCCAGGGCGACGCCCGGCGCCGCCACGTACGCCTGCGCTACCGCCGCGCCGAGGAGAAGCCGGGGAAGCAGGGCGAGCAGGAGGGTCGGGGGGAGCAGGAGGGTCGGGAGAAGCAGGCCGGGCAGGAGGAGCAGGCGGGCCCGGGGGGCTGGGTGCGGGAGCTGCTGTGGCCGTGACGGCACCGCCACCCGCACACCCGCACACACGTCACCCGCTGGCGTCGCCCGCCTCGAAGCCGTGCACCGCGAAGTCGGACACCGGCCGGTAGCCGATCCGCTGGTAGAGGCCGTTGCTGGTCGGGTTGGCGAGGTCGGTGAAGAGCAGCACCTCCGCCGCGCCCGACGCCACGGCGACCCGGCTGACCTCCGCCGTGACGGCGCCCGCGTACCCCCGGCCCCGCAGGCGCGCGGGCGTGTAGACGGCGTTGATCCGCACCTGTCCGGCGACCACCGGCGAGGTCCCGGCCATGGCGACGGGCGCCCCGTCCGGGGTCTGCCAGAACGTCACGGCGCCGGACCGCGCGTGCTCGTCCGCCCAGTCCCGCGGATCCCGCACGGCCGTCTCGCCGACGGCGGCGCAGAAGTCCGTGTACCACCGGGCGAGCAGTTCCCGGTCCGCCGTGCCGGCCACCCGTGCCCGCCCCGGCGGGACGGGCCGCGGCACGGTCAGCCCGCCCAGCCGGTAGAGCCGCAGCCGACGCCGGACGGTGGTGCGGGCACCGGTGTGCCGGTGCCAGGCGGCGGCGAAGGCGGCGGCCGTGTCGTGATCGGCGTTGACGCCCGTGAGTCCCCCGGCGCCGTCCCGCTCCCGCTCCCGCCCGGCCAGCAGGGCCGCCAGCGCGTCGGCCTCCGCCTCGGTCAGCGGGGTGAGGACGAGCGGGTGCGGGGGCGTACGGAAGAAGGAGGCCCGCACGCCGCGCGCGCCCGCCCCCTCCGGTTCCCCTTCCAGCACGCCGAACTCGGGGGCGCCGTCTCCGTAAGTGCGTCCGCCGCGGGCGCGCAGGTTCTCCGTGACGGTCAGGTGCACGGTGTGCTGTGCGGGCCGGGAGCGCAGGAACTCCCCCGCCCGTGCGAGGAATTCGTCGAGATCGGGGGTGAGGTACCAGTCGTCGCAAGCCATGCTTCATGATTCCGCCCGGCCGCCGGGGCCGCCTCCGGATTTCGCCGGGGCGGCCGGGACGGCCAGGGGGTGTCAGGCCGCCGGGCCCGATGGGTCAGCGCGGCGCGGGCGGCTCGGGCTCGGGGTCCGTGGCCAGGCGGGCGTGCAAGTGGCAGTCCCGGAAGGCGTCGTAGCGCCCCGCCTCCCACATCGCGCCCCGCGCGGTCCCCTCGTACAGGTAGCCGCACCGCTCGGCGACGCGGCAGGACGCCTCGTGGCCGACGGCGTGGTCCAGCTCCAGGCGGTGGAGGCCGAACTCCGTGAACGCCCAGCGCCCGGCCAGGAGCAGCGCCAGCGTGGCGACGCCGCGCCCGCGCGCCTCGGGCAGCACCCAGTAGCCGACCCGCCCGGAACGCATGGGGCGGCTGATGACGGCGACGCTGACGTGCCCGAGCGTCGCGCCGGTCGCCTCGTCCGTGACGCAGAACGGCACGCCCGTGCCGTCGCTGACGCCCTGGAGGTGAGCGGTGAGGGACTCGCGGGCGTCGGCCAGGTCCCGTTCCAGGATCAGCGGTGTGTTCCAGCGCCGGAACTCCGAATCGGACCGCCCGCGCAGCCAGTGCTCCAGGTCGGCCTCGGACGCCGGGTCCCAGACACGCAGCCGGAGGCCGTGACCGCGCAGTTCGGGGGCGGGATCGGCTAGGAACCTCTCACGTATCTCGGCCATCCGGCCATTGTGGCCGAATGAGCGGGGTCACCACATCCGACTTCCGCGCCGTCACGGCCGGGGTCCCGCCTCGCGGCAGTCCGGGAGTTCCGCGTCGCAACAGTCCGGGAGTTCCAGCTCGCAACAGTCCGGGAGTTCCAGCTCGCAACAGTCCGGGAGTTCCAGCTCGCAACAGTCCGGGAGTTCCAGCTCGCAACGGTCCGGGAGTTCCGCGTCGCAATCAAGTACGCACCGCGTCCACGCGTGATCAATCCGCAACCAATTCCGGTCTTGACCGAGACCCATCAAGCGGGGGCGTGGTTACGCTCGCGCTCATGGCCGACTCCCCGTCCACCGCCGCCGCCTCCGCCCCCACCACCACGCCGGAGCGCACCGACCGCCCCGTCTACGTCGTCGGCGGCGGTCCGGGCGGCCTGGCCGTCGCGCACGCGCTGCGCGCGCGGGGCGTACGCGCCGTCGTCCTGGAGCGGGCCGACCACGTCGGAGCCTCCTGGCGGGGGCACTACGACCGGCTGCGCCTGCACACCACACGGCGGCTCTCCGCGCTGCCCGGCCTGCCGATGCCGCGCCGGTTCGGCCGGTGGGTGGCGCGCGACGACGTGGTGCGGTACCTGGAGAAGTACGCCGAACACCACGAACTGGAGATCGTGACCGGCGTCGAGGTCTCCCGCGTCGAGCGCACCGCCGACGGCACCGGCTGGCTGCTGCACGCCACCGGCGGCCGGGAGCTGACGGGCGCCGCCGTCGTCGTCGCCACGGGCTACAACCACACGCCCCGCCTGCCGGACTGGCCCGGCCTCGATGCGTACCCGCGCGAGTTGCGGCACGCCTGCGAGTACCGCTCGCCCGGCCCGTACGCCGGCCGGGACGTGCTCGTCGTCGGCGTCGGCAACACGGGCGCCGAGATCGCCGTCGACCTGGTCGAGGGCGGCGCCGCGCGGGTACGGCTGGCCGTGCGCACCGCCCCGCACATCCTGCGCCGGTCGACCGCCGGGTGGCCCGCGCAGTACACGGGCGTCCTGTGCCGCCGGCTGCCCGTCGCACTCGTCGACCGGCTCGCCGGGCCGCTCACGCGGCTGAGCGTGCCCGATCTGTCGGCCCACGGCCTGCCCCGCCCGGACACCGGCCTGTACTCCCGGGTCAGGGAGGGCTCGATCCCGGTCCAGGACGTCGGCCTGATCGACGCCGTACGGGCCGGCCGGGTCGAGATCGTGGCGGCCGTCGAGGGCTTCGAGGACGGCGAGGTCGTCCTCGCCGACGGCGAGCGCGTCCAACCGGACGCCGTCATCGCCGCCACCGGCTACTCCCGGGGCCTGGAGCCCCTGGTGGGGCACCTCGGCGTGCTGGCCCCCGACGGCAGGCCGGCCGTCCGCGGCCCGCGTACCCCGGCCGGCGCGCCCGGCCTGTACTTCACCGGCTTCACCAATCCCATCAGCGGCATGCTCCGCGAACTGGCCCGGGACGCCGGGAGGATCGCCAAGGCGATCGCCCGCACCCACCGCTGACCGCCCGGCTCGGCCACCCCGCCCCCGACCGCCCGGCCCGCCCTACGCGATCGCCGGGGTGAGCGCGCGCGGCCGGCGCCGGATCACCAGGGCCATCAGCGCCGCCGCCGCGCACAGCGCCCCGGCGGCGTACCAGACGACGTCGTACGAGCCGAAGACGTCCCGGGCGACCCCGCCGAGGTAGGCGACGACAGCGGCGCCGACCTGGTGGGAGGCGAGGACCCAGCCGAAGACGATCGCGCTGTCGTCGCCGTAGTGCTCCCGGCACAGGGCCAGGGTGGGCGGCACCGTGGCGACCCAGTCGAGGCCGTAGAAGACGATGAAGAAGATCATCGGCGGGTGCACGCCCGGTGCGAGCAGCATGGGCAGGAAGAGCAGGGCGACACCGCGCAGGGCGTAGTAGACGGCGAGCAGGCGGCGCGGCTCGAGGCGGTCGGTGAACCAGCCCGAGGCGATGGTTCCGGCCACGTCGAACACACCGACGACCGCGAGCAGCGACGCCGCCGTCGTGACCGGCATCCCGTGGTCGTGGGCGGCGGGCACGAAGTGCGTCTGGATCAGCCCGTTGGTGGAGGCCCCGCAGATCGCGAAGGAACCGGCGAGCAGCCAGAAGGGACCGGTGCGCACCGCCCGGGCCAGCACGCCCAGGGTGCGGCGCGCGGCTCCCGGGACCGGGGGCGGCTTCGGTGTGAACTCCGGTGCGCCGTACGGGCGTACGCCCACGTCGGCCGGGTGGTCGCGCAGCAGCAGCCAGACGAACGGCACGACGGCGAGCGCCGCCAGCGCCACGGTCACGGCCGCCGGGCGCCAGCCGTGCGACTGGACCGTCCAGGACAGGACGGGCAGGAAGATGAGCTGGCCGGAGGCGGAAGCGGCGGTGAGGATGCCGCTGACCAGACCGCGCCGCTCGGTGAACCAGCGGTTGGTGACCGTGGCCGCGAAGGCCAGCGCCATCGAGCCGGAACCGAGGCCGACCAGCAGGCCCCAGCACAGCCACAGCTGCCAGGCGGCGGTCATCCACACGGTCAGGCCCGAGCCGACCGCGATCACGGTCAGCGCGATCGCGACCACCTTGCGGATGCCGAAACGGTCCATCAGGGCGGCGGCGAAGGGCGCGGTGAGCCCGTACAGCGCCAGGTTGAGCGAGACGGCGGCGCCGATGGTGCCGCGCGACCAGCCGAACTCCTGGTGCAGCGGGTCGATGAGCAGGCCGGGAAGCGACCGGAACGCCGCCGCTCCGATGATGGTGACGAAGGTGACGGCGGCGACGAACCACGCGCGGTGCACGCGCGGACGGCGCCGGGGCGGCCGCTGCGCCTCGGTGTCGATGGCGGATTCCGTTGTCTGGGTCACGTCATTCAGCTTCGCGGGCGGGGCTCCGCCCATCGAGTGGCCGGAAGGACAGTATTCGCTAGGATCGGGCCATGGACTCCGCCACGGGCACCGCCGCCTCCTCCACCGCGCGGTTCCGGCCGCACCGCGTCGTCGTCCTGGCCCTCGACGGACTGCTCCCCTTCGAACTGGGCATCCCGCACCGGATCTTCGGACGGCCCAAGGACGCCGCGGGCCGGCTGCTGTACGAGGTCGTCACCTGCTCCGTCCGGCCGCCGGGCCCGGTGCGGACGGACGCCGACTTCTCGATCGTCGTACCGCACGGCCCGGGGACCCTGGCCACCGCCGACACGGTGATCGTCCCGGCGTCGTACGAAGTCGGCCCGCTCTACGAGGAGGGCGTGCTGCCCGAGGACCTGGCCGCCGCGCTCGCGCACATCCGCCCCGGCACCCGCCTCGCCTCCATCTGCACCGGCGTGTACGTGCTGGCCGCCGCCGGCTACCTGGACGGCCGCCCCGCGACCACCCACTGGGCCGACGCCGAGCGCTTCCAGCGGCTGTTCCCGCGCATCGACGTCGACGCGGACGTCCTGTTCATCGACGACGGCGACGTGCTGACCTCGGCGGGGGTCGCCGCGGGCATCGACCTCTGCCTGCACATGGTGCGCCGCGACCACGGCACCGCCGTCGCCAACGACGTGGCCCGCCGCACGGTCGTACCGCCGCACCGCGACGGCGGCCAGGCCCAGTACATCCACCGGCCGCTGCCGGACCCGCAGCTGGCCACGACGACCGCCGCCCGCGCCTGGGCGCTGGGGCGGCTGCACGAGCCGATCCAGCTGCGCGACATGGCCGAACAGGAGGCCATGTCCGTACGGACCTTCACCCGGCGCTTCCGCGAGGAGGCCGGGATCAGCCCGGGGCAGTGGCTCACCCAGCAGCGCGTGGAACGCGCCCGGCACCTGCTGGAGTCCACGGACCTGTCGGTCGACCAGGTGGCCGAGCACGCCGGGTTCGGTACGGCGCAGTCGATGCGGCAGCACCTCCAGGCGGCCCTCGGGGTGACCCCCACCGCCTACCGGCGCACCTTCCGGGTCGCGGGCGCCGGCCGGTCCGCATAGCCTCCCCGGCCCCCTCCGCGCCCTACGGCCCTGCCCTATGGCCCTGTCCTCTGTCCTATGGCCCTGTCCTCTGTCCTATGGCCCTGTCCCTCTGTCCTATGGCCCTCCCCTATGGCGCTTCTCACAATCCGGGTGAAAAGGGGATTTCGGTGACGGGAGTCACCGACCGCGCGCAGGTGTTCTGTCTATGTTTCGCCCATGCTGAAACGTCTGCGCTCCTTGCCGAGCCCCCACAGGGCCGGGGCCCTCCTCGCCTGTGCCGCGACGCTGCTGTCCGCCGGCGCCCTGGGCGCCGCCGCGCCGGCGCAGGCGCAGAGCGGAGGCCGCGTGACCGCCGCCGTGCTCCCCCTGGACGACCCCGGCCGGCCCGGAGGGGCCGCGGGGGCCGGGCACGAGCCGACCGTGTACGGCGAGGACGCCCCCTACGACACCGCCAGCATCATCAAGGTCGACATCCTCGCCACGGCGCTGCTGCAGGCACAGGACGCCGGAAGGACCCTGACCGCACAGGAACGCGCCTACGCGGAGCCCATGATCCGGCACAGCGACAACGCGGCGGCGAACGCCCTGTGGCGCCAGATCGGGCGGGCACCCGGCCTGGAGGCGGCCAACAAGCGGCTCGGGCTGACGGCGACGAAGGGCGGGCCCGGGGCCAAGTGGGGCCTGACCCAGACGACGGCGAGCGACCAGATCCGGCTGCTGCGCGCGGTGTTCGACACGAGCGGCAGCACCGTCGGCGGGAGCGGCGACGGCACCGGGAGTGCACTGAACGCCGCGTCCCGTGCCTACATCCGGTCCCTGATGAACCAGGTCTCGGCCGACCAGGCCTGGGGCGTCTCGGCGGCCGGGACCCCGTCGGCGACGGCGCTGAAGAACGGGTGGCTGCAACGCAGCACCTCCGGGCTCTGGGACGTCAACAGCGTCGGCCGGATCACGGTGGACGGGCACCGCTACCTGGTCGCCGTCCTGTCCGACGGCAACGCCTCCATGAGCGAGGGCGTCTCGCTGGTCCAGCGGACCGCGCGCGCCGCCGTCTCGTCGGCGGCGTCCGGGCACTGACGAGGCCTGTCCACAGGCTGTGGACAAGATCCGGGTGGCGGCGCGCCCATGCCCGCCCCGAGCACGGCACCGCGCGCCGCCATCCGGTTCCGGCGCACCGGCCCCGCCCCCCTCACCCCTGAAGGGGCCGGCCCACGCCGACCTCACGACTCACACTCGCCGAGGGCCCCGGCCCCTCCGGGCACCCTTGGCGTCCCCTCGCGGCGAATCGCTGCCCCAAGCGTGATCAAACGGACACGGTGCGTCAACAGCCGCCCGGAGATTTGCCCGTTCTGCCGGGATCGCAACGGGCGCGCACTGAAGCACCCCCGGCGCACGGCCTCGCGCCGGCCGGGGGCGGGTGCCGGCCCCGGCCCTCCCGGCGCCGCCGACGTCACCTTGCGTCTGCCGACGCCCGCTCGGCACCGCCCGGCGCCCGCCCGGCCCCACCCGAGGGCCCACTCGACTCCACCCGGCGCCGCCTGCACCACCCCGCACCTCGACCGCTCCCAGGCGGGGCCTGCACCACCTCGCAACTCAAGCGTTCCCAGCCCGGGCCTACACCACTTCGTACCGCAACCGCTCCCAGGCGGGGCCTGCACCACCTCACACCTCGGCCATTCCCAGCCCGGGCCTACACCACTTCGTACCGCAACCGCTCCCAGCCCACGCCCCGGTAACCCGCGCCCCGAGAGGGGGCGCCCTGGGCGGCCGCGCCCTGAGGGGCCAGGTCCTGGAAGGTCGTGCCCGGGTAGGCAGTGCCCCGGTAGGCCGCCGCCTCCAGTCCGGTTCCGCCGCACACCGGCGGCTGGCCGCCGCGGGCCGCGGGCGTCGCCGTCGCCGCGGGCGGCGGCGCCGCACAGCGGTCCAGTTCGCACCAGATGCGCTTGCCGGCGCCCTCGGCGCTCCAGCCCCAGCGGTCGGCCAGGCCGTCGACGAGGGCGAGACCACGGCCGTTCGTGGCCTCGTCGCCCGCACGGCGCGGCAGAGGCGCGCACGTGCTGGCGTCGGCCACCTCCAGGCGTACGGTGGCCGCCCCGACCGCCGCACCGGGCAGGGAGAGCCGCAGCACGGCCGGGCAACCGGTGTGCACCACCGCGTTGGTGACCAGTTCGGAGACGAGCAGGACCAAGGTCTCGGCAAGCGACTCGTCGGCCGCTATCCCCGACCGGGCGAGGCGCGACCTGGCCCACTTGCGGGCCCGTCCCACCTCCGCGGGGTCGGGCCGGATCTCCAACTGCACCTGAAGCACCTGCACCGCTCACACCATCCGAACCGGCGGACCGACGACCCCGCGCCACCCGGGGGCCACGACCACAGCCATTCTCTGCATGGCCAGAACAACGGCCAGAGCAAGGGTCACGGACTGTGACTCCGTTGCCAGACAGCATGGTTGACGTACCGTCACCGCAACAAGCGCTTCGGGCATATTCCCGCGCGAAGGAGTACTCGTGCGGCATACTGTGCGACGCCCGCCGCGGGGAATCGAACGAGCGGGCGACGCAGGCCGCCCGACCTCGTGAACAGCGGCGCGCACCGCCGGATCCAGGGCCGCCGCTCGGGCAACACCGGGACGGCTGGTCCTCGGAACCACTCGCATCTCACACAAGGTACCCGAGCGGGGCGGCGACTCCGGGACGTGACGAGACCCGGCCTGGACCACCCACCCGGGGCGACTCTCCGTGATCAAGGTGCGGCGCGGTCCGCGCGAGCCGGATCCGGGCCGGGGGCAGCACGGCCGCGCGGGCCCGTACGGCGTCCCGGCGTCCGCCCTCCACCGGAACCCCCGCTCACTCTCCGTGACGGCGGCGCCGGGGCGGCACCCGCCCCGCTCCGCCCGTCCGGGAGCGGCGGGGCGGCGAGGACTGCCTGGTGAGGACCGTGCCGCGAGGCGTCCGCCGGCGGTCGTGGACGGAGCGGCCGGGTGGGCGCGCGGGCCGGCGCGGGAGCGCTCCGCGGCCCGCCGCACGCGCCGCGGCGGCCCGCGCCCGCCCGGAAGGCCCGGGACCGGGCCCGCCTCCGGCGCGCGTGCCCGCGTACCCGTGCGGCACCGCCGGAGCGCCGGCCGCGGGCCGCCCGAACTCCTCGCACGGCCGGGCGTGTTGCCCCGGCTCCTCGCACACGCGCGCGGCAGGCGGCGCCGGTTCGGCCGTACGACCGGGCGGGCGTGAGGGGAGGTCCGGGGCGGGGCCCCGGGCTGCCGTTACTCGGGGACGGTGAAGTAGCGGGCGAAGGCGGGCACGATCTCCTCTTCGCCCACCCGGCCGTCGGCATCGGTGTCGAGCGCGGCGGCGGTCGCCCGCGCGACCTCCTCGGGCACCCCGAGCACCCTCAGCACCCGCACGGTGTCCTCGACAGTCGCGGCGCCGTCGCCGTCGGCGTCCGCGACGGCCAGGGCCGCGTGCAGGAAGGGGCGGGCGATCTCCGCGAACCGGCCCGGGTTGTCGCGCAGCCGCTTGACCGCGCCGGTCACGAACTCCTGCCGGGTGATGCGCTGGTCGCCGTCGCGGTCGGCGATCCCGGCCATGCCCTGCCAGAAGGCCTCCGCACCGGCGTAGAGGGCCTGGCCCTTGTCGGAGCGGGCGGCGATGTGGAACTCGGTGAGCAGCGCCTTGGCCGCCACGCTGAAGTCCCCGCGGTCGATGTAGCCGTTGCCGTCCTGGTCGAAGGTGGCGAACCGGGCCGCGATCCTGCGCTCGTACTCGCTGCTGACCATGTCTTCTGGGGCCGCCTCACGTGTGGGGGTGCAATTGGCAGGGAGCGTACGACGCGGGGGGCCGCCCGGGGACGGGAAAGCCACGGTTGTGCCAGGACCGGGTGAATTCCGGGAGCCGGAACAGGGCCGTGGGGCGCAGGGGTGGTGGGGTCGCGGGGGCTGTGGTTGCCTCAGGCGGACAGGGGTTCCTGGGGTTCCTCGTCGACGGCCGCCGCGAGATCGGGGTAGACGTCGAAGAGGCGGCGGACGCCGAGCGCGCCGAGCACGCGGTTGACGTGGGACCCCTCGACGGCGCCGCCGGCCGGCAGGATCAGCCGCAGCCGGCCCTGGCAGGAACGGATCAGGCGGCGGGCGGCGATGAGCACGCCGACGCCGCTGGAGTCGCAGAAGAAGACGTCCGAGAGGTCCAGCACGAGGTCGTGCCGGCCGTCGGCCACCACCTCGTGGATGTGCTGGCGCAGCATCGGAGAGGTCACCAGGTCCAGTTCGCCCGCGACCCGCAGGACGCTCCACCCGCCCTGCTCGTCGCCGGTCACGTTCAACGCCACGGCCTGCCCTCCGCTCGCCGGATCTTCCCCGGAACCGCCCGGAAACGGAAGCAGTTCCTACGCTTCTTTCCGCGCGGCTGCCCAGCGGCCGTTCCCCCAAACACCGTGCTGCAAACGACCATGATCCTCCACGGGTCTTGTTTCGGTCACCTTCCATCGTGTTCGATCAGACTTGATCTAAAACGAAGGGGTAACCGCCTATCCGTGCGCCCCTCTACCACCTGGGGCTCTTCAGGGGGCGCACATCACCATAAAGGGGCGTGCGCGGGCGACCGTGCCGACTACATTCGAGGAGACCGGACAGACACGCTGGACCAGGAACCGGCCGAGCAGCCGCACGGCACGGCCGGGCGTGGAGGGGGCCGCATGGCGAAGAAGGACGCACCGCCCCGCTGGGACCGCAGGATGCAGCAGCGGCTGGCGCGCGGGGAGGCGGCCGCCCTCGGCGAGCTGTACGACCGGTTCGCCTCGCTCGTGCACAACCTCGCCCACCGCGTGCTCGGGGACGAACGGGCTGCCGACAGCGTCACCCGCGAGGTCTTCGTCCACGTCTGGCAGCACCCCGACGCCTATGACCCCGCACAGGGCCCGCTGCGCTCCTGGGTGGCCACGCTCACCCACCGGCTCGCCGTGCAGCGCCTGCGCACCACCGGGACCGCCGCGCTCGCCGACGGCGGGCCGGGCTCCCCCGAGGAACTGGAGCGCAAGGTGCGCCGCGCCTCCGTGGCCGCCCGCGCCGACTACATCGTCCACTCCATGCCGGCCCCGCTGCGCGCCGCCCTCGAACTGGCCTACTTTCAGCGGCGCGACTACCGCCAGACCGCCGCCGACCTCGGGGTCGACGAGGACGAGGCCCGCCGGCGCCTCCGCCTCGGCCTGCAACTGCTGTCCACCGCCCACGACGCCGGCGGCCTCGGCGCGCCGCCCGGGTACGGGGGTGCGGCATGAGCGGCGCGCGGGCGCCCTGGACCGGTGCGCAGCCGCCGCCCGCCCGGGGAGGACCGACAGAGCGGAAGGACCGGACCGTGCTGGAGCATCACGTCCTGAAGTCGCTCCTCGGAGCCTGGGCGCTGGCCGCCTGCTCCGCCGAGGAGGCGACGGCCGTCGAGGAGCACCTGGGCGGGTGCGGCGACTGCGCGGACGAGGCGCTGCGGCTGCGCGACGCGGTCGGCCTGCTGCACCGGCCCGACAGCCTCGACCTGGACCCGGGCCTGCGCACCCGGGTCCTGGACGCCTGCCTGGAGCGGCGCCCCGCGCACATCCCGGTGCCCGGCTGGGCGGCGCCCTACGACACGGAGACCGCGCGGCTCGACGCGCTTCTCCAGGACTTCGGGGACGCGGAGTGGCACGCGCCGGTGCGGCTGCGGTGGTTCGAGGACGGGCAGGCGGAGAGCCGCCGTACGACGGTCGCGGGGGTCATCGCGCACCTGCTGAGCGTCGACGGGCTCGTCGCGCTCTCGCTCGGTCTGGAGGACCCGCTCGGCGAGGCGCCCGCGGACGGCCCGACGCCCGCGGCCCGCACCGAGGCCTGCCGGCGGGCCTCGCACTTCCCGCCGACCCGCTCCGTACGCGGCCCGTGGCGGGACCAGACGCACGCGATCGTACGGACGGTGTCCTTCACCGGAGGGGACGGCGGAGCGCGTACGACCGGGGCCGCGGCTGACGGGGCGTCCGGTGGCGCGGGGCGGCCGGGGCCACCGGGGCAGCAGGCGCCACCGGGGCCGCCGGCGGGGCGGGGGCGACCGGCATGGCGGGGGCCATCGGTGCGGCCGGGGCCACCGCCGGGGCCTGGGGGCCGCCGCCGGTGCCCTACGGCGGCTTCGCGCTGCCGCTGCGGGACGCGCTGCTCGACCGGGCCTTCGAGTGCTGGGTGCACGCGGAGGACATCGCGGAGGCGGTGGACTACCCCTACGACCCGCCCGCCCCGCGCCACCTGCACGAGATGATCGACCTCGCCGCCCGGATGCTGCCGGGCGCGCTGGCCACGCGGCGCCGGGCGGCCCTCGCGGCGCCCGCCCGCGCCCGGCACCTCGTCCCCGCGGGCGCACCGGGGCGCAGCCTGCGGCTGGAGATCGAGGGCAGAGGCGGCGGCGAGTGGCTGATCCCGCTCGACGCGCCGGGCGCGGTGGGCTCCGCGGAGCACCAGGTGGCCCATGTGGCGCTGGACGGGGTGGAGTTCTGCCGGCTGGCCGCCGGGCACGTCGCTCCGGGCGAGGCGGCGGCCGGCCGGGTCGGCGACCCCGACGCGATCAGCGACGTGCTGTACGCGGCCGCGTCCCTGAGCCGGATGTGACGCCCCCCGGGAGAGCCGGATAAGGCTGCCCTGGAGCCAGGTGCCAGGGCTGTGGCCGGAAAGGTCTGCCGGGAAGCTCGCGGCGTCCGGTACCGGGGGCATCGCCTACGCCGTTCAGGCGGTGGGGGGAGGATCGCGAGGCGGAGCATGCCCGCGTACCGGATGCACTCGGGTGGTGCGACAGCGCGGCGAGGTGCCGCGCCGGGCGCCGCTGCTTCTCCCTTCGGAGATCCATCGGAAGGGCCTCAGGCGAAGACCACCGTGCGCCGGCCGTTCAGCAGGATGCGGTGCTCGGCGTGCCACTTCACCGCGCGGGCGAGGGCCTGGCACTCCACGTCCCGGCCGATCGCGACGAGCTGGTCCGGGTCGACGCCGTGCCCGACCCGCTCGACCTCCTGCTCGATGATCGGGCCTTCGTCGAGGTCGGCGGTGACGTAGTGCGCCGTCGCGCCGATCAGCTTCACGCCCCGGGCGTGCGCCTGGTGGTACGGCTTGGCGCCCTTGAAGCTCGGCAGGAAGGAGTGGTGGATGTTGATGATCCGGCCGCTGAGCTGCTTGCACAGGTCGTCGGAGAGGACCTGCATGTAGCGGGCGAGGACGACCAGTTCGACGTTCTCCTCGCGCACGATCTCCAGCAGCCGCGCCTCGGCCTCGGCCTTGGTGTCCCGGGTCACCGGGATGTGGTGGAACGGGACGTTGTACGAGCCCACCAGCTCGGCGAAGTCCGTGTGGTTGGACACCACCGCCGCGATCTCCACCGGCAGCGCGCCGATCCGCGCGCGGAAGAGCAGGTCGTTCAGGCAGTGCCCGTACTTGCTGACCATCAGGACGATCCGCATCTTCGTCTCGGCCCGGTGGAGCTGCCAGTCCATGCCGAAGGAGTCGCCGACCGCGGCGAAGCTGGCGCGCAGCTTGTCCACGGTCACCGGGGAATCGGCGGAGAAGTGGACGCGCATGAAGAACAGTCCCGTGTCCTGGTCGCCGAACTGCTGGCTGTCCACGATGTTGCAGCCGGTCATGAACAGATAGCTCGACACGGCGTGCACGATGCCCTTTTTGTCCGGGCAGGAGAGAGTCAGGACGTACTGGTCGGCCGGGGCCGCCTCGGATCGGGGGGACTGCTCAGTCATGCAGGACAGGTTCCCACACGGGCGGCCCGCCGCGGACGCCCGTCCGCAGGACGGGACGGGCGCGACGGCACGGCGGGACGGCCGCGCGGCGCGCGGACGCCGCTCCCCTACGCGGCGTGGGTCATGAGGCGCAGCGCCTCCAGGCTGCGCGGCGCGGCCTGCGGGTCGTCACCGTCGCCGGCCGCCAGGCGCAGGTGCGCGTCGCGCGCCGCCCGCACCGCCTCGGGCCAGCCGTGGTGGTCGAGGTACGCGGCCACCGGGGCGTCCGGACCGACCTGGTGCATGATGCGCAGCACCCGCAGCACGGCCGTGTCGACGAGTGCCGCCTCCTGCGAGTCCCGGAAGATGGTGCCGACGTACTTCTCGGCGGACCAGTTGTCCAGCCAGGTGTCCTCGACCAGGCGGTAGACGGCGTCGGTCACGTCGCCGTACCCCTCGATCCCCGCCAGCCAGACGTCCCGCTGGAACACCGGGTCGGAGAGCATGTGCAGCGCGGAGCGCACATTGCTGCGCCAGCGCCACCACGGCATGTCGTTGAGTGGCATGCCGCCCATGGTGGAGGAGCGACGGCCGCGACGGGAAGAGTTCTCCGAACCTTGCACGGTCATCGATCGTACGTTCTCCTTACCGGCGTCCCCGCCGCCCCCCGCAATTCACCCGCACGTCACCCATTGTCGACCACGAGTCACTCCGGGGTTGGCGATGTGCCGGAATCGTGCGGAACATGACCGGCAGGCGACACAGGCGCACCGCACTCCTCCCCGCCCCCGCACGGGCCGCCGGAAGAGGAAGGCGCCTGCTGACCGCGGGCGCGCTGGCGGCGTGCGCGTCGCTGTCCGCCGGATGCGGTGTCGTTCCCGGTGCCACGGGGGGCTCCGGGAACGACACCGTCACCGTGATGACCTGGGCGCCGGACGCCACCCCGGCGACCAACAAGCCCGGCATGCCCGCCCTGGCCCGCGCCTACGCCCGCTGGGTCAACGCGGCGGGCGGCATCGCCGGGCACAAGCTACAGGTCGTGACCTGCAACGAGAGCAACGACAGCGTGGCCGCTGCGAAGTGCGCCCGGCTCGCCGTCAAGGAGGGCGTCGCCGCCGTCGTCGGCTCGTACAGCCAGTACAGCGACTCCTTCTTCCCTCCGCTGGAGAGCGCCGGCATCCCCTACATCGGCGGATACGGCGTCACCACCGCCGAGTTCACCCGTGCCCTGTCCTACCCCGTCAACGGCGGGCAGCCCGCCCTGCTGGCCGGACTCGGCCGGGAACTCGCCGCACGCTGCGGCCCGGTCGCCCTCGTGCGGCCCGACAGCATCGCGGGCGACGAACTGCCCGGCCTGCTCGACGCCGGGCTCAAGGCCGGCGGCCACGCCCCGGCCCACGACCTGCTCGCCGCCGACGACGCCACCGAGTACACCGGGCAGGCGGCCACGGCACTGGCACGGGCGACCTCCGCCCCGGGGAAGAAGGGCTGTGTGATCCCGGCCCTGGGGGAGCGCACCAACATCTTCATGGACTCCTTCCGCCGGGCCCGGCAGGAGTACCCGGCGGTGCGCACCGCCGCCGTGCTCGGCAGCGTCGACCAGACCGTGATCGACGCGAGCGGCGGGCGGTCGGGGCCGTACGAAGGGGCGTCCATCACCGGCTGGTACCCGGTGGCGGACGATCCGCGCTGGGACGCGATGAAGAAGGTGATCAACGAGCAGGCCTTCGGCGACAACCGCGTGGACCCCACGGACGCCGGGGTGCAGACCACGTGGATCGCCTACACCGTCCTGCGGGCCGTCCTGGAGAAGATCGGCTCCGGGCCGGTGAACGCCGACACCGTGCGGCGCACCCTCGACGCCGGCCTGGCCGTCGACACGGGCGGCCTGACCCCGCGGCTGCGGTGGCCCCTGTCGGGCCCCTTCGCCTCGACCGGCTTCGCCCGCCTGGCCAACGCCGACGTGACGCGCCAGGTCGTCCGAAAGGGCCGCCTGGTGTCGGCCACCAACGGCTTCGTCGACGTGACGGCGTCGCTCCAGGCCGCCGACACGGAGTGAACCGCGGCACGGACCGGGGACCCTGGGCCCCTGCCGCGCACCGGAGACCCCGCCACGGGCTGAACCGCGGCACGGGCTGAACCGCGGCAGGGGCGGAACCGCGGCACGGGCGGAACCGCGGCACGGGCTGAACCGCGGCACGGGCTGAACCGCGGCACGGGGTGCACCGCGGCAGGGGCGGAACCGCCTCGGTCCGGGCTCAGAGCTGGGTCGGCTGGCGTTCCGTCAGGCCGTACTTCTTCGCGATGGCGTTCCACAGCCGCGCGGCCTTGTTCTTCTGTGCGCTGGCCACCCCGCTCTGGCGGTTGCCCGCCTGGGCGTGGCTGGTGTTGCGGGCGTGGCCCTTGTCGCACCCCTTCTTGCCGTGCGCCTGGTCGGCCCAGGCCGCGTAGTGCTGGTCGGCCGACTGGGACGCCTTCCAGGCGCTGGTGAGCGCGCTGGTCAGCGCCGCGTGGTCGGGCAGCTTGTCCACGGGCAGCGACCCCAGCCGCGTCACCAGCGAACCCCGCTGCTTGGCGGCGCCGCGCAGGTCGGAGGCGGCCTGGCCGAGGTTGTCGCACCCCTTGACGTCGGCCACCGCCTTGATGACGGAGGCGCGGCTGCTGCCGCTGTCGGCCAGCAGCTTGTCCAGCGCGATGGCCTGCTGCCGGGCCGGGTCCGGGGCGGGGGCCGAGGCGGAACCGTCGGTGGCGGGAGCGGTCGCGGAGACGCCGGCGGTCTTGTCGGTGTGCCCGCCGCCGTCACCGCCGCCACCGCTGAGCAGCGCACCGGCGCCGACGCCGAGCACGACGATGCCGGCCCCGACGGCCGCGATCAACGGCACCCGCGACCGGGTCCGCCGGCCGCCGCCGTCCCCGCCGCCCTCCGCCTGCCCGGCGTACGGCGTCCCGCCCGGGCCGCCAGGACCGGGCTGACCGTACTGACCGGGCGGGACGCCCGGCCCGGGGCGGGCGCCGGGGCCCGGCCTGCCGTCGTGCGGCTGCTGGAAACGCGGGAGGTGCTGCGTGGCCGGGGCGCCGCCGCCCGCGCCGTCGCGGAAGAGGTTGTCGAACTCGGCCGGGGTCTGCCGGCCGCCCTCGGCGCCGGGCACCGCGCCGTACGGCGCCGCCGCCCCGCCGGTCCGGGCGTCCACCGGGGCGATGAACTGGGTGGCCTCGGCGTCCGGGCCGGTGCCGGGCGCGCCGGGCGCCGGCGTGCCGCCGTCCCGCGGTACGTGCCCGAGGAACCGGGTCGACGGGTCGCCGGCCGCCGGGGGCATGGCGCCCGCCGTGACCGGCGGTATGAACTGCGTCGCGCCCTCGTCCGCCGGTGCGGCGGCCACGGGCGGCAGGTACTGGGTGGCGCCCTCGTTCACCGGGGCGGCGCCGACCGGGGGCAGGAACTGGGTCGCACCCTCGTCGCCGGGCACGCCGGGGCCGCCGCCCTGCCCGGTCGGCAGACCGTAGGGGGCCGGACCGGCGGGCGGCAGCGGGACGCCGCCCTGCGGGGCGCCGTGCTGCGGGGCGCCGGGGGCCTGCGGAGCGCCGTACGAGGGGGCCGGGCCCGCCGGAGGCAGGGGCGCCGCCTGCCCGGGAGCACCTTGATACTGCTGGTGCTGCTGGTGTGGCTGGTGCTGCTGGAACCCTTGGTCCGCCCCCGGGAACCCCTGGTTCTGCTGGTACGGCGGCTGGGCGCCGCCGCCGTGCGTGCCGTGGGCCGGGGCCGGGGCGCCCTCCGGAGGGAGCGGGCCCGCGCCGGTGTGCCCGCCGGGGCCGCCGGTCCGGCCGTGGGCGTCCCACTGGGCCGGTGGAGTCTGCGGGTGGGGCTGGGTGGAGTCCCAGTGCTGGGCGGGCGGCGTCGGCCAGCCCTGCGCGGACTGCTGCGGCGGCGCCTGCCCCGCCTCCGGGCCCCACGGCTGGCCCCAGGTCTGGCCGCCGGCCGGGGCCTGGGCCGGGCCCTGCCCCAGGGGCTGCGCGGGTGCCAGTCCGCCCGGTCCGCCAGGTCCGCCCGTCGTGCCCGGCAGCAGGGGCTGCCCACCGTCGGAAGGCAGCACGATGCCTTCGCGCGCGGGCCGCTCCGAGGGCTCCCCGCCCTGTCCACTCTGCGTCACCGGGACTCCTACGAATGGGGGACTTGCGGAATCGTCGGCTCACGCTACCGGGTCCCCCGAGCCCGGTGCTACGCAGCACAGGGCTCGACCTCCTTCCCCACCTCCCCAGTAACAAAACCCGCGGTCGGCACGCTGTTATATGGGTCACGGCGCCGCTCTCACGCCGCCATCTGCACCTCCAGCCGGGCGCCGAACTCCCGTACCACCGCCTCGTCCCGGTACGGATCGAGGCGCTGCTGGAAGTCCTCCAGGTACTCCGCACCCCGGTTGGACCGCAGCGTCTCCAGCAACTCGACCGCCTTCAGACCGGTGTTGCAGGCCTGCTCGACCTCCCGCTGCTGCACCTGCGCCGTGGCGAGGAGCACGTACCCGATGGCCCGGCGCCTGGCCCGCGACGCCGGATGCCCGCTCAGCGCCTGCTCCGCGTGGCGCGCCGCCGCCTCCGCCTGCCCCAGGTCGCGGTGGCAGTGCGCCAACTCGTCCGCGAGGTAGGCCTCGTCGAAGTGCGCGATCCAGGCCGGGTCGTCCCCGGTGTCCGGCTCGGCCCGCTCCAGCGCGGCGACCGCGCGCCCGCACGACACCTGGGCCGCCCGCGCGTCCGCCAGCAGCGCGTGCCCGCGCGCCTCCGCCGCGTGGAACATCGCCTCCGCGCGCGGCGTCACACGACCGCGCGCCCCCTCCTGCGCCGCACGCGCCAACTGGGCGATCTCCCGCGGGTTCCCGAGCTGGGCGGCGAGGTGGCTCATGGAGGCGGCCAGCACATAGCCGCCGTACCCGCGGTCCCCGGCCGCCTGGGCCAGCCGCAGCGCCTGGATGTAGTAGCGCTGGGCGAGCCCCGGTTGCCCGGTGTCCACGGCCATGTAACCGGCCAGTTCCGTCAAGCGCGCCACGGCGGCGAAGAGATCGCGGCCCACCGCCTCCCGGTACGACCCGGCCAGCAGCCCGGAGACGACGCTGTTGAGGTAGTGCACGACCACCGGGCGCACGTGCCCGCTGCCGTAACTGTGGTCCAGGTCGACCAGCGCCTGCGTCATGGCCCGTACGGCCGCCACGTCGGACTGCCCCACGCGCGGGCCGGCCGAGCGCGCGACCTGCCCGTCCGGCGCGGTGATCAGCCAGTCGCGGCTGGGCTCCACCAGCGCCGAGGCGGCGACGGAGGAGCCGGACAGGAAGTCCCGGCGGCCCACGTCACTGCGCCACAGCTCGCAGACCTGCTCGATGGCCCCCAGGACCGTCGGTGAGAACTGGAGGCCCACGCCCGAGGCGAGGTTCTTGCCGTTGGCCATGCCGATCTCGTCGATCGTGACCGTACGGCCCAGTTTGCGGCCCAGCGCCTCGGCGATGACCGCCGGGGCCCGCCCGCGCGGCTGCTGCCCGCGCAGCCAGCGCGCCACGGACGTCTTGTCGTACCGCAGGTCGAGGCCGTGCTCGGCGCCGCACATGTTGACCCGGCGGGCCAGCCCGGCGTTGGAACAGCCCGCTTCCTGAATGAGCGCCTGCAGCCGTTCGTTCGGCTGCCGCGCGACGAGAGGCCTGGCGGCCATGGCGTAAACCCCCTGCTTTCTGGCGGCTCGCGTGGCTGCGGTGCCCTGCCCACGCACCGACGTTGACGTGTCTTGCGCGACCGGATCCCGCCGTGTTCCGGCGGAGTTGTCCGTTCGTGAAGATCAATGCCCCACGGACATAACGAAAATGCGGGACATGCGAAGATTGCCGGAGTGCCGGAACGGAAAGTGCAGCGGATCCCCCCTCACGTCCCCTCGCGGCCTCCCCCGGCGGCCCTCCCCCCGCAGGCCCCCAAAGGCCCGTCCCCCTAGGCCTCCACGCCCTCCCGCACCCACGCGGACGTCCCCCCACAGCACTACCCAGCACCCCGCGGTGCCCCTCCCGCGCGCCCCCGCGGATGCACCCGTGCGCCCCGGGCGCCGACCGGGTGCCCCTCCCCGCGCGCGGGCCCGTCACGGACCGGTGCCCTCCGCCCGTAACTCCAGGTGGGCACGGAAGTTGAGAGGAACGTGGAAGAGACGATCCCGGGCACCGAAGCCGCACAGATTGCCGGCCAGATCCCCAAGCAGCGCGGAGACTCGCTGCTGGAGACCGCCGTTCGCTACGCCGAGGAGCGCCACTGGGACGTGTTCCCCGGCACCTGGCTGGAAGTCGTCGACGGCACCCAGCGCTGCTCCTGTGCCGACCCCGCCTGCGCCGCGCCCGGCGCGCACGCCGCGCGCGACGACTGGGCGACCCAGGCCACCGGCAGCGCCACCGTGGCGCGCAGGATGTGGCAGAAGCAGCCGGCCGCCTCCATCCTGCTGCCCACCGGCCGCTCCTTCGACGCGCTCTGCGTCCCCGAGACCGCCGGGTTTCTCGCGCTGGCCCGGCTGGAGCGGATGGAGCTGACCCTCGGACCGGTCACCCTCACCCCCGAGCGCCGGATGCAGTTCCTCGTACTGCCCGGCGCGTGCGCGAAACTCCCCGACCTCGTGCGCAAGCTGGGCTGGTCGCCGGGCTCCCTCGACCTGGCCGCGCTCGGTGAGGGCGCGTACATCGCCGCACCGCCCACCCGGTACGGCTCGCGGGGAGCCGTGCAGTGGGCCTGCCGCCCCACCGCCGCCAACCGATGGCTGCCGGACGCCGAGGAGCTGGTGTCGGCACTGGCGTACGCGTGCGGCAGGGACAAATAGCCGTACGAGGGATACGTAGCGGAACGTCACGGGACCACGACGCCCGCGGGCGCTCCGGCCGCTCCCCCGTAGGGTTCTTCCTGACGGAGGGAGCACGCAGTGGTGGACACCAGCGCCGTACGGATCCAGGGACTGTGGAAGCGGTTCGGGCAACAGGTCGCCGTGGCCGGGATCGATCTGGAACTGCCGGCCGGCAGGTTCATCGGGCTGGTCGGGCCGAACGGAGCGGGGAAGACCACCACGCTCTCCATGGTGACCGGGCTGCTGCGGCCCGACGCCGGCAGCGTCGAGGTCGTCGGGCACGACGTGTGGCGCGACCCGGTCGCCGTGAAGGCCAGGATCGGCGTCCTGCCCGAGGGCCTGCGGCTCTTCGAACGGCTGTCGGGCCGCGAACTGCTCTCGTACTCCGGCCGGTTGCGCGGCCTGCCCGCCGCCGAGGTGGAGCGCCGGGCGACGCAACTGCTCGACGTGCTCGACCTGGCCGGCGCCCAGCACAAGCTGGTCGTCGACTACTCGACCGGCATGCGCAAGAAGATCGGTCTCGCCGCGGCGCTCCTGCACAACCCCGAAGTGCTCTTCCTCGACGAGCCGTTCGAGGGCGTCGACCCGGTGTCCGCGCAGACCATCCGGGGCGTCCTGGAGCGGTACACCGCCTCCGGCGCGACCGTCGTGTTCTCCTCGCACGTCATGGAACTGGTCGAGTCCCTGTGCGACTGGGTGGCCGTACTCGCCGCGGGCCGGATCCGCGCCCAGGGCCCGCTCGCCGAGGTGCGCGGCGAGGCACCCACCCTCCAGCAGGCCTTCCTCGAACTCGTCGGCGCCCAGGGCCGCGACGCCGGCTCCGACCTCGACTGGCTCGGCGGCGGCACCCGATGAACACGGACCCGATGAGCCCGGACCCGATGAGCCCGGACCCGATGAACGCGGGCCCGATGAACGCGGACCCCATGGGCACAGACCCGATGAGCGCGGGGCGTGCACCGGAGGGCATCACGCCCGTCCTGGTGCGGTTGAAACTGTCCCTGCTGCGCAACGGGCTGCGCCAGTCCGGCGGCCGGCGCGCCGCCTACCTCACCTCGGCCGTGTTCGCGCTGCTCTTCGCCGCCCTCCAACTGCTCGGGTTCGCCTTCCTGCGCGGCCACGCGCACGCCGTCTCCGTGGCCGTGCCGAGCGCGGCCGTGCTCACCCTCGGCTGGGCGGTGATGCCCCTGTTCTTCCCCAGCGGCGACGAGACCCTGGACCCGACCCGCCTCGTGATGCTGCCGCTGCGTCCGCAGCCGCTCGTCCGGGCACTGCTCGCGGCCTCGCTGGTCGGCATCGGACCGCTGTTCACGGCACTGCTGCTGGTGGGCTGCGCGATCTCGGTGGCGCACGGCGCGGCGGCGTACGCCGTCGCCGTCCTCGGCGTCGCCCTGGCGCTGCTGGTGTGCGTGGCGCTCGCCCGGGCCGTGGCCGCCGCCAACACGCGGCTGCTGTCCAGCCGCAAGGGCCGCGACCTGGCCGTGCTCAGCGGACTTGTCGTCGCGGTCGGGGCCCAGCTGGTCAACTTCGGCGCGCAGCACCTGGGGTCCTCGGGGCTCGGCAAGCTCGACCCGGTGACCTCCGTCCTGCGCTGGGTGCCGCCCGCGTCGGCCGTGGACGCGATCAACTCGGCGAGCGAGGGCTCGTACGCGGTCGCCGTGGCGCAGCTCGCCCTGACCGCCGTCGCGCTGGCCGCGCTGCTGGGCCTGTGGTCCCGCAGCCTGACCCGGCTGATGACCTCCCCCGACTCCTCCACCGTCCAGGCCCCCGACGCCACCGCCCGCAAACGCTCCCCCGACGGCAGCCGTCCCCGGCTGCTCCCGGCCGGCCGCACCGGCACCGTGATGGAACGCTCGCTGCGCTACGTCCTGCGCGACCCGAAGACGAAGGCGTCCTGGGTGACCTCGCTGGCCATCGGCCTGATCGTCCCCGTCTTCAACGCCCTCCAGGGCACCGGCTCCGTCTATCTGGCCTGCTTCGCCGCCGGCATGCTCGGCGTCCAGATGTACAACCAGTTCGGCCAGGACACCTCCGCGTTCTGGATCGTCGCGCTGACGATCTCCTCCCCACGCGACGCCTACCTGGAACTGCGCGGCCGGGCCCTGGCCCTCCTGGCCGTCACCCTGCCCTACGCCGTCCTCGTCACCGTGCTGACGGCGGCGCTGGTCGGCGACTGGGCACAGCTGCCCGAGGTGCTCGGCCTCTCCCTCGCGCTGCTCGGCGCGATGCTGGCGACGGGCGCGTGGGCGTCGGCGCATTTCCCGTACTCCATCCCGCAGGAGGGCTACAAGAACGTCGTCCCCGGGCAGGCCGGCCTGGCCTGGATCGCCATCTTCGGCGGCATGCTCGGGGCGGCCCTGCTGTGCGCCCCCGTCATCGCCCTGGCCATCTGGACGAACGTCAGCACGACCGGCGAAGGCCTCGGCTGGCTCCTGCTGCCCGTGGGCGCGGCCTACGGAGCCACGATCACCCTCCTGGGCCTGCGCCTCTCCGCCCCCCGCACCGCGACCCACCTCCCGGAAATCCTCACCGCGGTGAGCAAGGGCTGAGACGGGGTGGCGGGCCCCGTACGGCCGGGGAGCCTGTACCGGTCGGCCGGGCCGGGCGGCCGGTGCCCGGCGCACACCTCAGCCGCGGTACGTCGTCGCCACATGGACGCGGAAGCCGCACGGCACCCGGCCGTCCGCATCCGTCAGTTCCTTCGCCGCCGCCAGGAAGTCCGTACGCAGGCGGGCGACGGCGGCCGGGGCGAGCGGGCCCACGTCGTACAGGCCGGACACGGCCGCCCAGACCCGCTCCACCGGGCCGCCGAGGTCGATCGCCACGGTCTCCCACTCCAGTGGCCCGAACCCGGCGGGTGCCAGCAGCTCGGCGAGCCCGGCACGGCTGCGGGTCCTGCGGTCCCCGAGCGCCGGGACACGCTGCTCGGCGGGGGCCCGCTCCACGGCGGAGCGCAGCAGCTTCCCGAACAGCTCGTACGCCTCCCCGCCGACCGCTCCGCCGCCGACCACGCAGGCCAGCACCCCGCCCGGCGACAGCACCCGGGCGGTCTCGGCGACGACCCGATCGGCGTCGCTCATCAGCATGAGCGCCAGATGGCTGACGCACGCGTCGAAGGCGGTGTCCGGGAACGGCAGCTCCTGCGCCCGCGCCTGCACGACCGCCGCCCCCGCCAGGGCCGGCCGGCCGCGGGCCAGTGTCAGCGAGGCGGGCGAGAGGTCCACGCCCGCCAGCCGGCGCTCCGGCTCCCGGGCCAGCAGGTCGAGCAGCACGCCATCGCCGCAGCCGAGGTCCAGGATCCGCCGGCGGCCGGCCACCCGGTCGGCGAGGAGCTCGTAGCTGGAGCGCCCGTCCGGTGCCCGGCCGCCGCCGAGGGCGTTGCCCGTGACCGCCGGGTGCTCGGCGTGGAAGGCCCTCAGGAACTCCTCCTGGACGGCCGACGGCACGAAGGCAACCGCGGAGGGTGTCGCGCTCATGGGGTGAGGACCGCCTCCAGGAAGGGCATGACGGCCGCCCGCCAGGCATCGGGCTGGTCGTAGTGGATGAGGTGGCCGGCGTCGGCGACCTCCGCGTACTCGCCGCGCGGCAGGACACGGACCATCTCCTGCGCCTCGGCGCGGCCGAGTTCACCGTCGAGGCCGCGCACGACGAGGGCCGGGCACCGCACCTGGGCCAGCTCCTCCCAGTGCGCGTCGTAGACCCATGTCTCCCGGGAGGCGAGCATGTGCTCGGGTTCGAACACGGGACGCCAGCCGTCCGCGCACTCGTGCATGATCTCGGCGTAGAAGGCGCCACGGGCCGGATTCGGCCGTTCCACCCACGGGTCGTCCTCGCCGAACCACTTGCGGACGTCGGCGAGCGTGGCGAAGGGCGTCGGCCAGGTCTTGAACCAGTCCTCCCACTCACGCTGGGAGGAGGCGCCGAGCGCGGAGGCCCGCATGTCGCAGACGACCAGCCCGCGCACCAGGTCGGGGCGCTGGGCGGCGAGCTGCCAGGCCGTCAGTGCCCCCATCGCGTGACCGACGAGGACGACGGGACCGAGACCGAGCTGCTCCACGGCCGCCGCGGCGTCCTCGACGTAGGCCTGGCGGGTGTGGGCGGCCGGCGGGGGCTTCTCGCTCTGGCCGTGGCCCCGCTGGTCGAGGGCGACGGCCCGGTGCCGTTCGGCGAGCCAGCGGGCCGTCGGCGCCCAGTGCGAGGCCCGGCCCATCAGTCCGTGGAGTAAGAGCACCCCGCCGCTCCGCCCGGCCGGGGCGACCTCCGCGGGGCCGGTCGGTTCGGGCGGACCCGGCAGCTGCTGCGGCACGTCGTGCCGGTGCGCCCCGTTCCGGGCCGGTACGAACGGCGGGCCCTTGGGGGGTTCGGCGAACTCCCAGGCGGCCAGCCGTACGCCGCCCGCCCCGGTCACATCGATGCGTCTCGCCATGTGGTCCGGCACCCCCTACCTCTGACCCAGCCCTGACCCAGCTCTGTCCCGGCTCCCGGAAGCCGCGGTTCCACCCGCCGGTTCCGCCGGCCAGATTATCGAATGCTCATTCGAAAAAGCCGCTTGCGCCACGAACTCCCCTCGTTCGAGTGACCCCCCACAAGGAATGATCGCCGCCGCCGAGGGGAGATCTTCAACGGGAGGCGGACCACTCGGGGAAAAGCGGTCCGAGGGGGACGACCCTGAGAGCTCGGGGCTCCGGGTCGTACAGGGGAGGACAGGCCCCGGCGCCACACGGCGCCGGGGCCCTACCCCTGTCTGCGGCACATCCTCCCCCACCCCTGAGCGTCATATGCCTCCGGAGACCGACCGCGGAAGCCACCGGGCCGCCGCCCCCGGGTCCGCCACCGGATCAGCGCTTGGCGACGAAGACATGCGAGGCGACCTCCGCCTCCAGCTCCGCCGCCTCACCGCCACTGCCCACCAGCACCCCGCCCGCCGACTCCGTCACGCTCACCACCGAACCGGGCTGCACGCCCGCCCGGCGCAGCGTGTACATCAGCTGCGCGTCCGTCTGGATCGGCTCGCCGATCCGGCGCACCACGACCGTCTTCCCGTCGGCCCCCGGGTCCAGCTCGGCCAGCGACACGAGCCCCGCGTCCAGGAACGGGTCCGCGCCGTCCTTCTCGCCCAGCTCCTCCAGGCCCGGGATGGGGTTGCCGTACGGCGACTCGGTCGGGTGCCGCAGCAGCTCCAGCACCCGCCGCTCCACCGCCTCGCTCATCACGTGCTCCCAGCGGCACGCCTCGGCGTGCACCTGCTCCCACTCCAGGCCGATCACGTCGACCAGCAGACACTCCGCCAGCCGGTGCTTGCGCATCACGCGCGTGGCCAGCCTGCGGCCCTCGTCGGTCAGCTCCAGGTGCCGGTCCGCGGCCACCGAGACCAGGCCGTCGCGCTCCATCCGCGCGACCGTCTGGCTCACCGTCGGCCCACTCTGGTCCAGGCGCTCCGCGATCCGGGCGCGCATGGGGACGACGCCTTCCTCCTCCAGCTCGAGGATGGTGCGGAGATACATCTCCGTGGTGTCGATCAGTCCGGACATACGTGCCCCTCGATTACCTCTGCCGGAAGCCGTGCGACTCCGCGGCGCGTGCGCTGGCCCTGGACTCAATTCTGACGCATACCACTGACAACCGGAGCGCTCCGCGCGAACGCCGGGCCGGGGCACGGGCGGGCGCCGCGTTCCGTGCGGACGCAGACGACCCGCGAGCTGGGTCCCTCCGCCTGACGGCGGAGAAGCCGGCCGGACGTACCGGCAGCTCGCGGGTCGGGTGACTGCTTGGGATTGGGCCGGCCGCACACGCGTCTCACGTGCTGGTCCGGCACCGCACTGGATGTGGTGACGGGCCGCTAGCCCGCAGCCACCTCACGCGTCCGGGATTCATACATTCTCCGGATCACCTCCTTTCGGTGTGAGCCCCACACTAGGAACCGCGCGGCCGCCGCTCAACTGTTTTTTCATCAGGGACCGAATGCGCGGCCTGCCCCCGTCACCTCCCCCGGCGCCCGGGCTCCAGCAGTGCCGCCAGGTCCAGGGCGGTCGCGATGCGTACGGCGACGTCCTCGGCGTGGGCCGCGTCGGTGCGTTCGAAGGGGGCGCGGCCGGCGGTGCGCAGGAAGGTGACGACGCCCAGGGTGCGGCCGCGGCTGCGCAGCACCGCGCACAGGGCGTGCACGGTGTCCGCCGGCCACTGCCGGGCCAGGGCCCATTCGCGTGCCTGGTCGGCCGGTGCGGGTCCGGCGGTGGCCCGCACCGAACCGTTCCGTTCGACACACTGCAGGGCGGGGTGCCCGGCGGCGTAGCGGACGGGGAGGCCGGCGCCGCCGGTGGGCAGGCTGGGGCCCTGGCCGGTGGTGGGGGTGGCGGCGGCGCGGACCAGGCGTACCGGTGCCGCGGGGGCGTCGTCGGGCGGGGTGCCCGCCCCGGTGCCCGAGGGGGGCCGCACCCGGTCGACCAGGGCGTGGTCGGCGAAGCCGGCGAGGGCGAAGTCGAGGTGGACGGTGGCGGCTTCCAGGGGGTCGTCGCACTCGGCGGCGGCGCGGGCGGCGCGGTGCAGCTGGTTGGTGCGGAACCGCAGCAGGGAGGCCTCCTGCTCGGTGTGCCGGGAGTCGGTGACGTCGACGAAGAGCCAGGCGACGCCGAGGGGGACGGGCTCCTCGGCGAGGGGCGAGGCGAGCCGCACGAAGCCGCTGCGCCAGCAGCGCCGCCGCTCGCCCTCGGGGGTGCGCACGCCCACCCAGATCTCGGCGGGCGCGGGCGGTGCGCCCTCGGCCAGGACGTGGGTGAGCACGCCCTCCAGTTCCTCCACGCCCTGGGAGAGGAGTTCGCCCAGGGGGCGGCCGAGGGGGGCGGTGCGGCCGGTGCCGAGGGCGTGGGCGGCGTGCGCGTTGACGATGGCGGGGCGCAGGTCGGCGTCGATGAGGACGACGCCCCAGGAGGCGTCCTCGAAGAGTGCCTCGCTCAGCGCGATGGACCGTTCCAGGTCGATCTGCGCGTGCACCTCGCTGAAGGCGCAGTACAGGCCCGCGGGCGTGCCGTCGGGTCCGCGGACGGCGGCGGACTGGGTGCGCACCAGGACGCGCCCGCCGTCCTTGGTGACCAGGGCGAACTCGTGGACCTGCCGTCCGGGGGCGTGCATGGCGGCCATGAGCCGCCGTTCGACCTCCTCGGCGTCCGCGCTGCGCACGGCCCATCCGGCGAAGCCGTGCCGTCCGACGGCTTCGGCGGCGCTCCAGCCGAGGATGCGTTCGGCCTCGCGGTTCCAGTGGGTGACGACGCCGGCCGCGTCGAAGGCGCACAGGGCCGCGTCCATGCCGTCGAGCAGGGCGGCGAGCAGGTCGGAGCCGTCGGGCCCGTCGGGGACGTGCTGTCCCCCGGGACCGTCCCGGCGGGGCTCGGGCTCGTCCGGCCCCAGCTCGTCGGTGGTTCCTCTACGCCGGGAAGCACTCACCTGAACCCCCTGCAGGCTGCGTCCGCACGTACGGCGCGTCGGTTCACTCACTGGCCATCATTCAACTTGAACGTGATGCAGCACACATCGAGTTCCCCAAGATTGGGAGGAATCGTTGTACGCGGAGACGTTCGGGAGGCTCCGGGAATCGTCCGGGGACCTCTGTGCGCGGCGTCCGCGGCTACGGCGTCGGTGCGGGCGTCAGCCGCAGGGTCAGCCATTCGTCGGTCTCACCGGGCAGCACGTACCGTTCGGTCTCGGTGAAGCCGTGGGCGGCGGCGAAGCGCACGCCGTCCTCGTCGGCCGCCAGGACGACGGTCTCGATGTTCCGGGCGCCGAGCACGCGCGCGCGTGCCAGGCCGTTCTCGTAGAGCGCGGTGCCGATGCCGGTGTACCGGTGGGCGGGGAGCACGCGCGCGATGACGGTGGCGACCGCGTCGTCGCCCGTGGGCGGGCGCACGGTGGAGCAGCCCACGAGGGTGTCGCCGAGGTAGGCGTTCTCCAGGCGGTTGCGGCCGGCTCGCTCGCGCACCTCGTCGAGGGTCATGGCGGCGGGCGGCACGATCACGTTGTGGACGTGGCGCCAGTCGCGGAGCGTGGTTCCACCGGACACGGGTTCGATACGAAGATCACCATCGGACACGGGTGCAGCGAACCGCACCTTCCGCGCGCGGTCAACCGCATTCGGCCCCGGCGCCGCCGGCCGTGACAGCGCGGGACGCCGCACTCAGCGCCGGTAGAAGATGCGGTCCGCGTACCGCTCGAAGACCCGTCCGTTCCATTCGTGGCCGCCGTCGACGTTGCCGGAGCGCAGCAGCGGGGGTTCGATGCCGCGGTCGGCGAGGACGCCGGCGGCGGTGGCGACGACCGCCTGGAGGAGGGCGGAGGTGACGACGGTGGAGGCCGGGGCGAAGGGTGCCGGGACGGTGTCGAGGGTGAGTTCGGCGTCGCCGACGGCGATCTTGGAGTCGAGGACGAGGTCGCAGTGGTCCTTCAGGAAGGTGCCGGAGGCGTGCCGTGAGCTGGTCTCGGTGGCGTAGGCGACCGAGGTGACGCCGACGACGCGGACGCCGCGCGCGCGGGCGTTCATCGCCATCTCGACGGGGAGGGCGTTGCGGCCGGACAGCGAGACGATGACCAGGGTGTCGCCCGCGCGCAGGGGCGAGGTGTCGAGGACGGCGGCGGCGAGGCCGTCGACGCGTTCGAGGGCGGAGCCGAGCGTGGCGGGCACGACGTCGACGCCGACGGCGCCGGGCACGGTCAGCAGGTTGACCAGGGCGAGGCCGCCGGCGCGGTAGACGAGGTCCTGGGCGGCGAGGGACGAGTGGCCGGCTCCGAAGGCGAACAGGCGTCCGCCGGCGGCCACGGTGTCGGCGAGGAGGGTTCCGGCGGCC
This sequence comes from Streptomyces sp. NPDC021356, assembly GCF_040641015.1. Classification (NCBI taxonomy): domain Bacteria; kingdom Bacillati; phylum Actinomycetota; class Actinomycetes; order Kitasatosporales; family Streptomycetaceae; genus Streptomyces; species Streptomyces sp. NPDC021356. The sequence goes on from NZ_JBFACU010000007.1 coordinate 105,103, forward strand.
GTGATGGCGTCGGCCTCCTCGTCGCGGACCCGCTGGAGGAGGCCGATGGCGGCGTCGAAGTACTGGCCGGCCAGCGTGCGGTCGCTCATGCGAGGTCCGTCCCTTCGGGGTGGCTGCGTGTCGCGGATCACGGTGAGGTCTAAACCACAGCCGTGTCAATACGGCACCGCCGCGCACGTCGCGGGCCCACCGGGCCCCGGGGCGCGGCGGATCGGCCGCTCAGGAGTCCGGGAACACAGCCGCCCGAAGGCGCACGGCCTCAGGACTCAGGGGCCCAGGTCTCAAGGGCTCAGGGCTCAGGGACCCAGGGTCAGGGACTCAGGCCTCACGACCCCAGGCATCAGGGGCTCAGCCGCTCCACGCGCCACCCGCCGTCCGCCTCGGCCACGTAGCGCAGGCGGTCGTGGAGGCGGTTCTCGCGGCCCTGCCAGAACTCGACGGACTGCGGGGCGACGCGGAAGCCGCCCCAGTGGGGCGGGACGGGGACCTGTTCGCCCTCCGGGTAGCGGGCGGCCAGTTCGGCGTAGGAGGCGTCGAGGGCGCCGCGGGTGGCGATGACCGTGGACTGGGCGCTGGCCCAGGCGCCGAGCTGGGAGCCGTGCGGGCGGGTGCGGAAGTAGGCGGCGGTCTCGTCGCGGCCGGTGCGGCGGGCGATGCCCTGGACGATGACCTGCCGGGCCATGGGGTGCCAGGGGAACAGCAGGGAGACGTAGGGATTGGCGGCGAGGTCGCGGGCCTTGCGGGAGTCGTAGTTGGTGTAGAAGACGAAGCCCTGTTCGCCGAAGCCCTTGAGCAGGACCGTGCGGGAGCTGGGGCGGCCCTCGGCGTCCGCCGTGGAGACGATCATGGCGTTGGGTTCGAAGAGGTGTCCTTCGGCCGCGGCCTGCTGGAACCAGCGGGCGAACTGCGCCACGGGCGTGTCGGCCAGGCCGGCCTCGGTCAGGCCCTCGGCGCGGTAGTGCTTGCGCATGGAGGCGAGGTCGAACGGCGCGGTTTCTCCGGCTTCTCGGTCGGTCACGCGGTCATCTTGCCGTATGGGTGCCCGGCACCGGCGAAGTGTCCTTCGTCACTGAGTGGCACTGAGTGCCGCGCTCTCTCCCCAAAGGTGGCACTCAGGGATATCGTGCTGTTGCCGACCCGGTGGGGTGACCGCGGACCGCACGGGGCATGACAGGGATGACCGCCCTCGGACCGCGAGTCATCACCTGCGCGACCGCGGATCCGTACGGCGCCCCACTTCCGACCTCCGACACCTGGTCGTCGTCTCCGTCGCACCATCTGTCGCACAGACCACGAGGAGCCGCCTGATGTCCGACTTCGTACCCGGACTCGAGGGAGTCGTCGCGTTCGAGACGGAGATCGCCGAACCCGACAAGGAGGGCGGCGCCCTGCGGTACCGGGGCGTCGACATCGAGGACCTCGTCGGTCACGTCTCCTTCGGCAACGTGTGGGGGCTGCTCGTCGACGGCGCCTTCAACCCCGGCCTGCCGCCCGCCGAGCCGTTCCCCATCCCGGTGCACTCGGGTGACATCCGGGTGGACGTGCAGTCGGCGCTGGCCATGCTCGCGCCGGTGTGGGGTCTGAAACCGCTGCTGGACATCGACGCCGAGCAGGCCCGTGAGGACCTGGCGCGGGCCGCCGTCATGGCGCTGTCCTACGTCGCCCAGTCGGCGCGCGGGCAGGGCCTGCCGATGGTGCCGCAGAGCGAGATCGACAAGGCGGCCTCCATCACCGAACGCTTCATGATCCGCTGGCGGGGCGAGCCCGACCCGCGGCACGTGGCGGCCGTGGACGCCTACTGGTCCTCCGCCGCCGAGCACGGCATGAACGCCTCCACGTTCACCGCCCGCGTCATCGCCTCCACCGGCGCCGACGTGGCCGCCGCCCTGTCGGGCGCGGTGGGCGCGATGTCCGGCCCGCTGCACGGCGGCGCCCCGTCCCGGGTGCTCGGGATGATCGAGGAGATCGAGCGGACCGGGGACGCGGCCGGGTACGTGAAGCGCACGCTGGACCGCGGCGAGCGGCTGATGGGCTTCGGCCACCGGGTGTACCGGGCCGAGGACCCGCGCGCGCGGGTGCTGCGCCGCACCGCCCGGGAGCTGGGCGCACCCCGCTACGAGGTCGCCGAGGCGCTGGAGAAGGCCGCGCTGGAGGAGCTGCACAACCGCCGCCCGGACCGGGTGCTGGCCACCAACGTGGAGTTCTGGGCGGCGATCATGCTGGACTTCGCCGAGGTGCCGGCGCACATGTTCACGTCGATGTTCACGTGCGCCCGTACGGCGGGCTGGTCGGCGCACATCCTGGAGCAGAAGCGGACCGGCCGCCTGGTGCGTCCCTCCGCCCGCTACGTCGGTCCCGGCCCGCGCAGCCCGCGCGAGGTGACGGGGTACGACGCCATCGCGCACTGAGGCGTCGGGGCGGCCGTCCTCAGGCCGCGCGGTCGTCAGCCGAGCGCCTCGTCGAGGATGACCGCCCACTGGGCGACGACGCGGTCGCGGCGGGCCGCGTCGTCGGTGAGGAGGTTGGCCAGACCGAGGCCGCGGGCCATGTCGAGGAAGCCCTGCACGGTCTCGCGGGTGCCGGGACGGCTCTCGTCGGCGCCGAGCAGGTCCACGGCGATGCGGTGGGTCTCGCGGCCGACGCGGGCCTCCAGTTCGGTGACGCGGCCGCCGAGCTGGTCCTCGTTGGAGGCGGCGACCCACAGGTGGAGGGCGGCGCGGAAGAGGGGGCCGGTGTAGAGGTCGACGAGGGCGTGCACGACCGCGCGCCGGTCGCCCTGCGCGCCCTCGGGGAAGAGGGCGCGCAGGGCGGTGGAGCGTTCCTCCGCGACGTACTCGACGGCGGCGGTGAACAGGTCCTCGCGGGTGGGGAAGTGGTGCTGGGCCGCGCCGCGGGAGACACCGGCGCGTTCGGCGACGACGGAGACCGTGGAGCCGGCCCAGCCGTGTTCGGCCAGGCAGGCGACGGCCGCCTGGAGGAGCCGTTGCCGGGTGGCCCGGCTGCGGTCCTGTTTGGGTGCGCGGTCCGCCGCGGTCACGCCCATGGCGTGCTCACCGCCCGTCTCACAGCACCCATGCGGCGTCCCGTCGTTCGAGGAAGGCCGTCATCCCCTCCCTGGCCTGGGCGGAGGCGAACAGCCGGGCCGAGAGCGCGGTCAGGCCGGCCGCGTCCCGGTCGAAGGTCTCCAGCACCTTAGCCGTGAGCAGCCGTTTCGTCTCGGCCAGGGCCTGCGGCGAGGATCTGCGCAGGCCGTCCAGGACGGGTTCCAGTACGGCGTCCACGTCCTCGCCCGCCGCCGTGAGCAGGCCGGTCCGCACGGCCTCGGCCGCGTCGAAGCGTTCGCCGGTGAGGTAGTGGCGGGCCAGGGTGCGCGGATCGGCGCGCGGCAGCACCGTCAGCGAGATCACGGCGGGCGCGACGCCGATGCGTACCTCGGTGAAGGCGAAGGTGGCCGTGGTGGCGGCGGCCGAGATGTCACAGGCCGCGAGCAGTCCGAGGCCGCCCGCGCGCACGTGCCCGCTGATCCGGGCGAGCACCGGTCTGGGCAGTTCGACGAGTTGGCGCAACAGGGCGACCAGGGCGTCCGGGCGGGGAGGGTCGCGCAGGTCGGCGCCGGCGCAGAAGGTGGTGCCGGTGTGGGTGAGGACGACGGCGCGTACGCCGGGGTCCTCACCGCAGTCGGCGAGCGCGTCGGCGAGTTCGGCGACGAGGGCCGCGGACAGGGCGTTGCGGGTGTCCGGGGAGTCGAGGCTGAGGGTCTCGATGCCGCGGGCGCGGGTTCGGCCGATCAGCGGGGCGGTGGCGGTCATGGGCAGTCCCTGAGCTGTCGCCGCAGGATCTTGCCGGAGGCGGCCCGCGGCACGGTGTCGATGAAGGTGACGCGACGGACGCGCTTGTAGGGGGCGACGCGCTCGGCGACGTACGCCATGACCTCCCCTTCGGAGAGGCCGCTCGCGGACGGCCGGCGCACCACGTGGGCGTGCGGGACCTCGTTGCCGTCGCCGTCGCGCGCGCCGATGACGGCGGCGTCCGCGATGTCCGGGTGGGTGAGCAGCAGGGCCTCCAGCTCGGCGGGGGCCACCTGGAAGCCCTTGTACTTGATCAGTTCCTTGACCCGGTCGACGACGAACAGCCAGCCGTCGCCGTCGACGTGTCCGACGTCCCCGGTGTGCAGCCAGCCGTCGGCGTCGATCAGGGCGGCGGTGGCGTCGGGGCGCCCCAGGTAGCCCTTCATGACCTGGGGTCCGCGGATGAGGATCTCGCCCGCCTCGCCGGGGCCGAGGTCCTTGCCGAGGTCCTTGCCGGTGTCCGTGCCGGCGCCGTCGAGGGAGACGATCCGCATCTCGGTGCCCGCGATGAGCTTGCCGACGGTGCCGGGGGGTGCGTCGTGCAGGGCGGCGGGCGGGACGACGTGGGTGCCGGGGGACAGTTCGGTCATGCCGTAGGCCTGGCCGACCGGCGGCAGGCCCAGGCGCCGGGAGCAGGCCCGCGCCAGGTGCGCGTCCAGGGGCGCCGCCGCGCTGATGACGTACTTCAGCGACGACAGGTCGTACCGGTCGACCACCGGGTGCTTGGCGAGGGCGAGCACGATCGGCGGGGCGACGTACAGGATGCCGATGCGGTGGTCCTGGACGGCGGCGAGGAAGGTGTCCAGCTCGAAGCGGGGCAGGACGACGACGGTGGCACCGTTGCGCAGCGGCGCGTTCATCAGGGCGGTGAGCCCGTAGATGTGGAAGAACGGCAGGACGGCGAGGATGCGGTCGCCGGGGCCGACGGAGATCGCCGGTTCGAGCTGGGTGAGGTTGGTGGCGATCTGCCGGTGGGTGAGCATGACGCCCTTGGGGGTGCCGGTGGTGCCCGAGGAGTACGGCAGGACGGCGACGTCCGCCACGGGGTCGACGGCGACGGCCGGTTCGGGTGCGGTGGAGGCCGTCATGTCGAGCAGCGAACGGTGTCCCGGCGCGCTGTCGCAGACCAGGATCTCCCGGACACCGCCCGCGAGTTCGGCGGCCCGGCGCGCCGTGCCGAGCAGGGGTGAGACGGTGACGACCCAGCGGGCCGCCGAATCCCGCAGTTGCCTGGCGAACTCCTCGGGTGTGGCGAGCGGGTGCACGGTGGTGACCGTGGCACCCGCGCGCGTGGCGGCGTAGAAGGCGAGCGGGAAGGCGATGGTGTTCGGGCTGTGCAGGGCGAGGACGTCACCCTTGCGCACGCCGGCCTCGGCGAGCGCGGCGGCGAGCCGCCGGTGGAGCCGGTCCACCTGCGCGTACGTGAGGGTGGTGCCGTCCGTGCCGTCGATCAGGGCGGGCGTGTCGCCGAAGTCGGCGGCGTGCCCCAGCACGGCGTCGTGGATGGGCACTTCCACGGGGGGAACGTCTGCGTACTCGCTGCGGAACACGGTTCCTCCTCGCCCCGCGGGCGCGGGGTCGTAGCGGCTCGGTGCGGCTCAGTACGACTTGGGCAGGCCCAGGCTCTGGTGGGAGACGTAGTTGAGAATCATCTCCCGGCTCACCGGGGCGATACGCGCCACGCGGGCGGCCGTGATCAGGGAGGCGAGTCCGAACTCGCGGGTGAGGCCGTTGCCGCCGAGGGTGTGCACGGCCTGGTCGACGGCCCGCACACAGGCCTCCCCGGCCGCGTACTTGGCCATGTTGGCGGCCTCCCCCGCGCCGACGTCGTCGCCGGCGTCGTAGAGGTGGGCGGCCTTCTGCATCATGAGGCGGGCGAGTTCGAGGTCGATGTGGGCCTGGGCGAGCGGGTGGGCGATGGCCTGGTGGGCGCCGATGGGCGTCTTCCACACGGAGCGTTCGCGCGCGTACTCCAGGGCCCGCTCCAGCGCGTAGCGGCCCATGCCGATCGCGAAGGCGGCCGTCATGATGCGTTCGGGGTTGAGTCCGGCGAACAGTTGCAGCAGGCCGGCGTCCTCGTCGCCGACGAGCGCGTCGGCGGGCAGCCGTACGTCGTCCAGGACCAGCTCGAACTGCTTCTCGGCCGCGTTGAGTTCCATGTCGATGAGGTGGCGCCGAAAGCCCTCGGCGTCCGGCGGGACGATGAACAGGCAGGGCTTGAGGCGTCCGGTGCGGGCGTCTTCGGTGCGGCCGACGATCAGGACCGCGTCCGCGATGTCGACGCCGGAGATGAACACCTTGCGGCCGGTGAGCAGCCAGCCTCCCCCGCCGTCGCGGCGGGCGGTGGTGGTGATGCGGTGGGAGTTGGAACCGGCGTCGGGTTCGGTGATGCCGAAGGCCATCGTGCGGGTGCCGTCGGCGAGCCCCGGCAGCCAGGTCCGCTTCTGCTCCTCGGTGCCGAAGCGGGCGATGACGGTGCCGCAGATGGCGGGCGAGACGACGAGCATCAGCAGGGGCGCCCCGGCCGCGCCCAGTTCCTCCAGCACGATGGACAGTTCGGCGACGCCGCCGCCCCCGCCGCCGTACGCCTGCGGCAGGTTGACGCCGAGGTAGCCGAGCTTGCCGGCCTCCGACCACAGTTCGGTGGGGTGGCGGCCCTCGGCGACGGTGCGGGTGATGTAGGGGCGGCCGTAGCGCTTGCCGAGGGCGGCGACCGCGGCGCGCAGGGCCTTGTGCTCGTCGGTTTCCAGCATGACGCTCACTGATCCTCCTGGGGTGCCTGTACGACGGTTTCCTCGACGACGGCGAGCAGGGCGCCGACCTCCACCCGGCGGCCGGGCACGGCGTGCAGGGCCGTGAGCGCCCCGGTGACGGGCGCGGTGATCTTGTGTTCCATCTTCATCGCCTCCAGCCACAGCAGGGGCTGACCGGCCTGTACGGCGGCTCCCTCGGAAAGGCCGTCGGCGAGGCGGACGACGGTGCCGGGCATGGGCGCGAGCAGGGACCCGGGGGCTCGCTCGGCGGCCGGGTCGGGGAAGCGGGGCAGGGCGGTCAGCACGGTGCCGCCGACGTGCACCTGGTCGCCGTGGCGGGCGACCTCGAACCCGCGCCGCACTCCGTCCACCTCCAGGACGACCCGGCACGCGTCCACGTGCACGACCCGCACCCCGTCCTCGTCGGCGGCGAGCCCCGCGCGGGTGTGCCGGTAGCGCGCTTCGTGCTCCTCGCCCGCCATCAGGTACCGCTTGACGTGCGGCTGCGAGGGAACGTTGCGCCAGCCGCCGAACCGGGAGCGGCCGCAGGCGTCGGCGAGCGCGGCGGCCAGCGGCGCGTACGGATCGCGGGCGGGCTCGGTCAGCGCGGCGAGGTGGCGGTCGTAGAAGCCGGTGTCCATACGGGCGCGCGCGAACTCCTCGTGCCGCAGCGAGCGGACCAGCAGGTCCCGGTTGGTGACCGGGCCGTGGACGGCGGCCCGTTCCAGCGCGCCGGCCAGCTTGCGGACGGCCTCCGCGCGCGTGGGGGCGTGGGCGACGACCTTGGCGAGCATCGGGTCGTAGTGGACGCCGATGGTGTCGCCGTCGGTGTAACCGGTGTCCAGGCGGACACCGTCCGGGACGGCCAGGCGGTGCAGGGTGCCGGTCTGCGGGGCCCACTCGCGGGCCGGGTCCTCGGCGTAGAGGCGGGCCTCGACCGCGTGCCCACGCGCGCGTGGAGGATCGCTGGGCAGCGCGTGGCCCTCGGCGACCCGGATCTGTTCCGCGACGAGATCGATGCCGAACACGGCCTCGGTCACCGGGTGTTCGACCTGGAGGCGGGTGTTCATCTCCAGGAAGTGCGCCCGGCCGCCGGCCACCAGGAACTCGACGGTTCCGGCGCCGACGTAGTCCACGGCCCGCGCCGCGCGCACGGCCAGCTCGTACAGCTCGCGCTCCAGCTCGGCCGGGAGTCCGGGCGCGGGGGCCTCCTCGACGACCTTCTGGTGGCGCCGCTGGAGCGAGCAGTCCCGGGTGCCGAGCGCCCACACGGTGCCGTGAGAGTCGGCGAGGACCTGCACCTCGACGTGGCGGCCGTTCTCCAGGTACGGCTCGACGAACACCTCCCCGTCACCGAACGCGCCCGCCGCCTCCGCGCACGCGGCGGCCAGTTCGGCGTCCAGGTCCTCCAGGCGCCGTACGATCCGCATCCCGCGCCCGCCGCCGCCCGCCGCCGCCTTCACCAGGACGGGCAGGTCGGCCTCGGTGACGTCCCCCAGGGGCGCGATGCCCATGAGTTCCTTGGCGCGGGTCTTGGACGCCATCGCCTCGATCGCCCCGGGCGGCGGGCCGATCCACACCAGGCCCGCGTCCAGGACGGCACGGGCGAAGCCGGCGTTCTCCGACAGGAAGCCGTAGCCGGGGTGCACGGCGTCCGCTCCCGCCGCGACGGCGGCCTTCACGATCAGGTCGCCGCGCAGGTACGTCTCGGCCGGTGTGTCCCCCGGCAGGCGTACGGCGGCGTCGGCCACGCGCGCGTGGAGGGCGCCCGCGTCGGCGTCCGAGTGCACGGCGACCGTGCCGATGCCCAGCTCACGGCAGGTGCGGAAGACACGGCAGGCGATCTCGCCCCGGTTGGCGACGAGCAGGTTCGAAATCACGGGGTCCCTCACATCCGGAAGACGCCGAAGCCACCGCGCGCGCCCTCGTAGGGGGCGGTGTGGACGGCCGACAGGCACAGGCCGAGAACGGTGCGGGTGTCGCGCGGGTCGATGACCCCGTCGTCGTACAGCCGCCCGGACAGGAACATCGGCAGCGACTCGGACTCGATCTGCTGCTCGACCATCGCGCGCAGCGCCGCGTCCGCCTCGTCGTCGTAGGGCTGCCCCTTGGCCGCCGCCGACTGCCGCGCCACGATCGACAGGACGCCCGCGAGCTGCTGCGGTCCCATGACCGCCGACTTGGCGCTGGGCCAGGCGAACAGGAAGCGCGGGTCGTAGGCCCGCCCGCACATGCCGTAGTGCCCGGCGCCGTAGGACGCCCCCATGAGCACGGACAGGTGCGGGACACGGGAGTTGGAGACGGCGTTGATCATCATGGCGCCGTGCTTGATGATGCCGCCCTGCTCGTACTCGCGGCCCACCATGTAGCCGGTGGTGTTGTGCAGGAACAGCAGCGGGATGTCACGCTGGTCGGCGAGCTGGATGAACTGGGCGGCCTTCTGCGACTCCTCGCTGAACAGCACGCCCCGGGCGTTGGCGAGGATGCCGACCGGATAGCCGTGCAGGGCCGCCCAGCCGGTGACCAGGCTCGTCCCGTACAGCGGTTTGAACTCGTCGAAGTCGGAGGCGTCGACGATCCGGGCGATCACCTCGCGCGGGTCGAAGGGGACCTTCAGATCGCCCGGAACGATCCCGAGCAGCTCCTCGTTGTCGTATTCGGGCGGCTCCGCGAAGGGGGGATCGGGATGAGCCTTGCGGTGGTTGAGGCGGGCGACGACGCGACGCGCCTGCCGGAGCGCGTCCCGCTCGTCGACGGCGAAGTGGTCGGCGAGACCCGACACGCGCGCGTGCATCTCGGCCCCCCCCAGCGACTCGTCGTCGCTCTCCTCACCGGTGGCCATCTTCACCAGCGGCGGCCCGCCGAGGAACACCTTGGCACGCTCCTTGACCATGATCACGTGGTCGGACATGCCGGGGACGTAGGCGCCCCCGGCGGTCGAGTTGCCGAAGACGACGGCGACGGTGGGGATGCCGGCCGCCGAAAGCCGGGTGAGATCGCGGAAGACGGCACCCCCGGGGATGAAGATCTCCTTCTGGGAGGGCAGGTCGGCGCCGCCCGACTCGACCAGGCTGATGCAGGGCAGCCGGTTGGCGAGCGCGATGTCGTTGGCCCGCAACGCCTTCTTCAGGCTCCACGGATTGCTGGCCCCGCCGCGCACGGTCGGATCGTTCGCGGTGATCAGGCACTCCACGCCCTCGACGACGCCGATCCCGGTGACGAGCGATGCGCCGACCGTGTACTCGGTGCCCCACGCGGCCAGCGGCGACAGCTCCAGGAACGGCGTGTCCGCATCGAGCAGCAGCTCGATGCGCTCGCGGGCGAGCAGCTTGCCGCGCCGGCGGTGCCGCTCGACGTACTTCGGGCCGCCGCCCGCGAGCGCCTTGGCGTGCTCGGCCCGGAGGCCGGCGAGCTTGCCGAGCATCGCCTCCCGATGGGCCCGGTAATCGGCGGACGCGATGTCCAGGGAGGAGGAGAGGACGGTCACAGGAGGGCCTCCGGAATGTCCAGGTGGCGGGAGCGCAGCCATTCCCCGAGGGCCTTGGCCTGCGGATCGAAGCGGTGCTGGGCGGCGACGCCCTCGCCGAGGATCCCCTCGACTACGAAGTTCAGCGCGCGCAGACGCGGCAGCACGTGCCGGGTGACGGGCAGCGGCCGGCTCTCGGGGATCAGCTCCCGGAACCGGTCGGCGGTCAGCTCGTGCGCGAGCCACCGCCAGGCGTCGTCCGTGCGCGCCCACACCCCGACGTTGGCGTCCCCGCCTTTGTCCCCGCTGCGCGCCCCGGCGACCAGACCGAGCGGCGCCCGACGCGTGGGACCTGCGGCAAGCGGCTGCGGCAGCGGCGGCTCGGGTACGTCCGCCGGCACACGCGTCTCGTGGGCCGGCGAGACGGGGACACGCCGGCCGTCGTGGAGGACGGCCACCTGCCCGACGGTGTCCTGGGGGACGTACGCGGCCTCGAAGACGCCGTAGGGCGCACCCTTCCCAGGAGGCGCGAGCACGTGGAAACCGGGGTATCCGGCGAGCGCCAGCTCCACGGCGGCCCCGCTGAACGCCCGCCCCACCGCCTGCGGGTCCCCGTCCCGTACGACGAGCCGGAGCAGGGCGCTCGCCCTCTCCTCGGTGTCGGCGTCGGCCCTGTCGGTGCGCACGAGATCCCAGCGGACCTCGGCCGGCCGGGCCTCGGCCGCCGCGAGCGCGTCGTCCATCTGCCGCCGCACGAGGTCGGCCTTGCGTTCGATGTCGAGGCCGGTGAGGACGAAGGTGACCTCGTTGCGGAAGCCGCCCAGCCGGTTGAGGCCCACCTTGAGGGTGGGCGGCGGCGCCTCCCCGCGCACGCCGTCGACGCGCACCCGGTCCGGCCCGTCCTGGCTCAGCCGCACGGTGTCCAGCCGCGCGGTGACATCGGGACCCGCGTAGCGGGCGCCGCCGGTCTCGTAGAGGAGCTGGGCCGTCACCGTGCCGACGTCCACGACACCGCCGGTGCCGGGGTGCTTGGTGACGACACAACCGCCGTCGGCGTGGATCTCGGCGAGCGGGAAACCGGGGCGCCTGAGGCGTTCGAGGGCGTGGTCGGCGAAGAAGGCGTAGTTGCCGCCGGTGGCCTGCGCGCCGCACTCCAGCACGTGCCCGGCGACGACGGCACCCGCGAGCCGGTCGTACTCGCCCGGCCGCCAGCCGAAGTGCGCGGCGGCCGGACCCGTGACCAGGGACGCGTCGGTGACCCGCCCGGTGACGACGACGTCCGCGCCCGCGCGCAGACACGCGGCGATCCCGAAGCCGCCGAGGTAGGCGTGGGCGGCGAGGCTGCCCGGGTGGCGGGCGGTGAGATCGTCGCCCTCGACGTGCGCCACCCGCACCGGCAGCCCGAGCCGCCCGGCCAGCTCCCGCACCCGCTCGGCCAGCCCGGCGGGGTTCAGCCCGCCCGCGTTGGTCACGATCCGCACGCCCCGCTCGTGCGCGAGCCCCAGGCACTCCTCCAGTTGCCGCAGAAAGGTCCGGGCGTACCCCGCGTCCGGGTCCTTCAGCCGGTCCCGGCCCAGGATCAGCATGGTCAGCTCGGCGAGGTAGTCACCGGTGAGGACGTCGAGTTCACCGCCGGTGAGCATCTCGCGCAGCGCGTCGAAACGGTCGCCGTAGAAGCCGGAGGCGTTGCCGATGCGCAACATCACACCCTCGCCTCCCCGTCGCCCGTCCGTGGCGCGCGCCCGGCGCCGGGCGGTCCGGCGAACGCCTGCGCGATGTCCAGCCAGCGGTCGGCGTCCGGTCCCTCGGCGCGTACGGCGAGGTCGGCGCGGTGGGCGCGCTGGGTGACCAGCAGGCAGAAGTCGAGGGCGGGCCCGGTGACCCGCTGGGCGGCGTCCTCGGGGCCGTACGCCCACACCTGCCCGGAGGGGCCGGTGACCTCCACCCGGAACTCCTCCCCCGGCACGGGCAGCCCCCGCACCCCGAACGCGAAGTCCCGTGCCCGCACCCCGATGCGCACCACATGCCGAAGCCGGTGCGTGGGTGCGCGCACCACACCCGACGCGTCCGCGACGTCCTGCCCGTGCGCCCACGTCTCCATGAGCCGCCCGGTGGCCACGGACGCGGCCGACATGGGCGGCCCATACCAGGGAAATCGGGCGCCGGGCACCGCCGCCCGCAACGCCGCGCCCAGTCGGGCCCGGCCCTCGCGCCACCGTGCCAGCAGCTCGGCGGGCGGCAGCCCGGCCCCTTCCTCCGCCCCTTGGTCGACGAACCCGCCGGGTGCGGCGAGCGCCTTCTCCACCAGCGCGCGGAATCCGTCCGCGTCGGTGACGGCGAGCAGCGCGGAACGGTCGGTCCAGGCGAGGTGCGCGATCTGGTGCGCGACGGTCCACCCGGGCGCGGGAGTCGCCAGCCCCCACCCCTCAGGACCCAGACCGGCGACCATCCGGTCCAGCTCCTCGCCTTCCTCACGCAGATCGTCGAACACGGCGGACACAGCGGACACATCGGACACGGCGGGGACGTCGGGCGCGGGCGTCGGCTCGGGCATGGCTGGGAGCATGGCAGCGCAGGAAAAAACAATCAAGCATGCTTGCATGATTCTTTCCCGCCACCTTCCACGCCCCGCCGTCCGGCCGGCTGGGCGGGAGACTACGGGGAGCCCGGGCCCCGCGGCCCCGCAGTCAGGAGTCGGTCCGGGGGGCCGGGGCCCTCCGACGGCCCACCTGCGTCCGGACCGCACCCATGCTCGCCGCGATGACCAGGGCGATCGCCACGATCTCCAAGGGGGCGAGGGACTGACTCAGGATGAGGAATCCGGCCAGGGCGGCGATGGCCGGTTCCAGGCTCATGAGGATCGCGAAGGTGGGAGCGGGCAGGCGGCGCAGCGCGAGGAGTTCGAGGGTGTACGGGAGCACGGAGGAGAGCACGGCCACCGCCGCGCCCAGACCGAAGGTCGTCGGGTCGGCCAGCTTCGTGCCCGACTCGGCGATCCCCAGCGGCAGGAACAGGATCGCGCCCACCGCCATCGCCAGGGCCAGCCCGTCGGCCTGCGGGAAGCGCCGGCCGGTGCGGGCACTGAAGACGATGTACGTCGCCCACATCGCCCCCGCGCCCAGCGCCAAGGCGGCTCCGGCGCCGTCGAGGCTGCCGAAGCCCCCGCCGCCGAGCAGGAAGACGCCGCCGAGGGCCAGGCCCGCCCACACGGCGTTGATCGCCCGGCGCGAGGCCACGACCGACAGGGCGAGCGGGCCGAGGACTTCGAGGGTGACGGCGGGACCGAGGGGGATGCGGGCCACGGCCTCGTAGAAGAGGCCGTTCATCGCGGCCATCGTGACCCCGAAGGCGACGACCGTGCCCCAGTCGGCACGCGAGTGGCCGCGCAGCCGGGGCCGGCAGACCACCAGCAGCACGATCGCGGCCACCAGCAGGCGCAGGCTCACCACTCCGAGTGCGCCGGCCCTCGGCATCAGCGTCACCGCCAGCGCGCCACCGAACTGCACGGACACGCAACCCGCCAGCACCAGCCCCACGGGACCGAAGGAGCCGAGGCGCCCCGGCCCTCCGGCTGCGGGTGCCCCCGGCGTCGGTGCGGACCCGGCCGTGAGCACCGAGGTCGATGCGGAGGACGACGGTGCGGGGCGCGAGGGCGAGGACGGAGGCGTGGGGGCGGCGTCGGGGGTGCTCACGGGCGATCCTGGGGTGGTTCAAGGGCGGCCCCGGGCGCTCGGGGCGAGTCCGGGGATTCGTTCATCACGGTGTACCGATTCGTCCACGATAGTGGACCACGTCAGGCGTGTGAACCTCTTATGGAACTTACGCTCCCACCCCGGAGGCTGTCATTCCGAAGGGTCGCGGCTCCGGAAGAACTCCAGCACCTCCGTGTCCGTCGCCCGAGCGTGCAGGAAGTAGTCGGCCCAGGCGGCGATGTCCTCGTAGCCGCACTCCGCGACCAGCCGGGCGGTCGCCGCCTCGATGTCGAACGGTGTCACCCGCAGATCGACGCCCGGGCCGAGCAGCCCCCATCCCCTATCCCGCCCCTCCCCCACCCCCCTGTCCCTCCCTCTCCAACGCCTCCGCCAGCACCTCCGCCAGGTGGCGACCCCGCACCCCCGCCAGTTGCTCCAGTTGTGTGCGGCAGGAGAAGCCGTCGGCCAGGAGCACCGTGCCGTCCGGGGCGTTGCGCACCGACGGGAGGAGTTGTTCCTCGGCGCAGGCCGTGGAGACCTCCCAGTGGCCCTTCGCGAAGCCGAAATCGCCTGCCAGGCCGCAGCAGCCGCCCGCGAGGTCGCCGGTCAGGCCCGCCGCCGCGCGCAGCCGCCGGTCGGCGTCGTCTCCGAGTACGGCGTGCTGGTGGCAGTGGGTCTGGCCCGTGACCGGGCGGTCCAGGCGGGGTGGCCGCCAGCGCGGGGCGTGGCGCTCCAGTGTCTCGGCGAAGGTCAGGACGCGGTCGGCCAGGCGGCGGGCGCGCGGGTCGTCGGGGAGCAGGTCGGGCAGGTCGGTGCGGAGGGCGGCGGCGCAGCTCGGTTCGAGGACGACGACCGGAGCGGCCGTGTCCAGGACGGGCTCCATCAGGTCGAGGGTGCGGCGCATGACGGCGCGGGCCTGGTCCAGCCGGCCCGTCGAGACGTACGTCAGGCCGCAGCAGACCCGGCCCCGGCCCCGTAGGAGGGATGCGGGGTTCAGTGTCGCGGACCTTCCGTCGCCGATCTGCGGTCCGGGCAGTCGCAGGGTCGGCGGCAGCGCCACGCGCAGCCCGGCCGCCTCCAGCACCCGTACGGCGGCCTGTCCCACGGACGGCGAGAGGTGTTCGGTGAAGGTGTCGGGCCACAGGACGACAAGGTCACCGCCATTCTCCCGGCTCCGCCGCTGTCGTCTGCGCCACCAGCGGGTGAAGGGCTGCGCCGCCAGGCGCGGGATCTCCCGTTCGGGTGCGATTCCGGCGAGCCGTTTCGCCACGGCGGCGAGGGGGCGCAGGGAGGCGAGTGCGTTGAGGGCGGGTGCCGTGCGGGTGGCCGCTGCCCAGCGCAGCCAGCGCGGGAGCAGGCCCATGGAGTAGTGGGCGGCGGGGCGGCGTCGGCCGACGTAGTGGTGGTGGAGGAACTCCGCCTTGTAGGTGGCCATGTCGACGCCGACCGGGCAGTCGGAGCGGCAGCCCTTGCAGGACAGGCACAGGTCGAGCGCGTCCCGCACCTCGGTCGACCGCCAGCCGTCGGTGACCAGCTCGCCCGCGAGCATTTCGTGCAGCAGCCGGGCGCGCCCGCGTGTGGAGTGCTCCTCCGCGCCGGTCGCCCGGAAGGAGGGGCACATCACGGCGGCGCCGGGCGCCTGGGTCGTACGGCATTTGGCGACGCCTACGCACCGGCGCACCGCCGCCGCGAAGTCGCCGCCGTCGGCCGGGTACCCGAAGGTCACGTCGACGGGCTCGCGTGGCAGCGCGGCGAACCGGAGGTTCGCGTCGAGCGGGGCCGGGCGGACGAGGATCCCCGGGTTGAGCAGGTCGTCCGGGTCCCAGATGGCCTTGGCCCGTTCGAACAGGGCGACCGTCTGCGGGCCGTACATCCTCGGCAGCAGTTCGGCGCGGGCCTGCCCGTCGCCGTGCTCCCCGGACAGGGAGCCGCCGTGTGCCACCACCAGGTCGGCCAGTTCCTGCGAGAAGTGCCGGAAGCGGCCGACGCCCGCCGGGCTCAGCAGGTCGAAGTCGATCCGGACGTGGATGCAGCCGTCCCCGAAGTGGCCGTAGGGGGTGCCGCGCAGTCCGTGGTCCGCCAGCAGGGTCCGGAAGTCCCGGAGGTAGGCGCCGAGCCGGTCCGGCGGTACGGCGCAGTCCTCCCATCCCGGCCATGCCTCGGTGCCGTCCGGCATGCGCGTGGCCGTGCCGGCCGCGTCCTCCCTTACGCGCCACAGCGCGCGCTGTGCGGCCGGATCGGTGACGGTCAGGGTGTCCACGGCGTCGGCCGCGTCCGCGATCGCCCGCGCACGCGCGTGTGCCTGGGCTTCCGTGTGCCCGCCCGTCTCCACGAACAGCCAGGCGCCGCCCCGGGGGAGTCCGGTGGTCGCGGGGGGCACCAGGTCGCGTGCCATGCCCTCCACGGTGAGCGGCCGGTGGGGCAGGAGGCCGGCCGCCGCGTCGGCGGCGGCGCTCTCGTCGGCGTACCCGAGCACGGCCAGCGCTCGCGCGGCGGGGAGCTTCGACGAGTCGTAGGACCGCTTCGGTCAGTACGCCCAGGGTGCCCTCGGAGCCGCAGAAGGAGCGGGCCACGTCGGCGCCCCGCTCGGGCAGCAGGGCGTCCAGTGCGTACCCGGAGATGCGGCGGGGCAGGTCGGGGAAGCCGGTGCGCAGGCGGGCCAGTTCGTCCTGCGCCAACTCCCGCAGCCCTTGCGGTGCCCCGGCCCACTGCTCCGCGGGCCGCAGCCGCTGCCCGCGCGCGGTGAGCACGGACAGCTCCCGTACGTTGTCCGCGGTCGTGCCCCACGCCACCGAGTGCGAGCCGCACGCGTTGTTGCCGATCATTCCGCCGAGCGTGCACCGGCTGTGGGTGGAGGGGTCCGGTCCGAAGCGCAGCCCGTGCGGCGCGGCGGCCTCCTGGAGCCGGTCGAGCACCAGGCCGGGCTGGACGACGGCGGTCCGCGTCTCGGCGTCGAGGGACAGCAGCCGGTTCATGTGCCGGGTGAAGTCCAGGACCACGCCCGTCCCGGTCGCCTGGCCGGCGATGGACGTGCCGCCGCCGCGCGGCACCACCGGCACGCCGTGCTCCCGGCACACCTGGAGCACCGCCGCCACGTCGTCGGCGTCCCGCGGGGCCACCACGCCCAGCGGGACCCTGCGGTAGTTGGAGGCGTCCATGGTGACCAGCGCCCGGGAGGTGACGTCGAAGCCGACCTCGCCCCGGACGGCAGCCCGCAGTTCCGCCTCGAGGGCCGTGGGATCCGTCATGGGTCCAGAATGCATCCGGCCACGGATCGTCACGCCGAGTTGTCCACAGCGACGCTGATCTCATCGTACGAACTCACCATCACATCACTCCTTGATCTCGTCTCATCGGACGGACACGGTTACGTCCGGTTTGGCCCACCGGCTACCCTCCGACTCGTGGCCGACATCCAGATCCCCGCTGACATCAAGCCCGCCGACGGACGTTTCGGCGCGGGCCCCTCCAAGGTGCGCACCGAGGCGCTGGACGCCCTCGCCGCCACCGGTACGTCCCTCATGGGCACCTCCCACCGCCAGGCTCCCGTCAAGAACCTGGTCGGCAAGGTGCGCGAGGGCATCAGCGAGCTGTTCCAGCTCCCCGACGGGTACGAGGTCGTCCTCGGCAACGGCGGCTCCACCGCGTTCTGGGACATCGCGACCCACGGTCTGATCGAGAACAAGTCGCAGCACCTCACCTTCGGTGAGTTCAGCTCGAAGTTCGCCAAGGCCGCCAAGCTCGCACCGTGGCTGGCCGAGCCCACCGTCGTCTCCGCCGATCCGGGGACGCACCCCGAGGCGCACGCCGAGGCCGGCGTCGACGTGTACGCCTTCACGCACAACGAGACCTCCACCGGTGTCGCCATGCCCATCGAGCGGGTGGCGGGCGCCGACGAGGGCGCGCTGGTCCTCGTGGACGCCACCAGCGGCGCCGGCGGCCTCCCCGTCGACGTCTCCGAGACCGACGTCTACTACTTCGCCCCGCAGAAGTCCTTCGCCTCCGACGGCGGCCTGTGGATCGGCGTGTTCTCCCCGGCGGCGATCGAGCGCGCCGAGCGCGTCCACGCTTCCGGCCGCCACATCCCCGAGTTCTTCTCGCTCCCCACGGCGATCGACAACTCCCGCAAGAACCAGACGTACAACACCCCGGCGCTGGCCACCCTCTTCCTCCTCAACGAGCAGCTGGAGTGGATCAACGGTCAGGGCGGCCTCGCCTGGTCCACGGCCCGCACGAAGGACTCCTCGACCCGCCTGTACACCTGGGCGGAGGAGTCCAAGTACGCCACCCCGTTCGTCACCGACCCGGCCAAGCGTTCGCAGGTCATCGGCACGATCGACTTCGCCGACGAGATCGACGCCACCGCCGTCGCCAAGGCCCTGCGTGCGGGCGGCATCGTCGACACCGAGCCGTACCGCAAGCTCGGCCGCAACCAGCTGCGCATCGCGATGTTCCCGGCGGTCGACCCCGCGGACGTCGAGGCGCTGACGAAGTGCGTCGACTACGTGATCGAGAAGCTGTAGCCGTCTCGCCTACGACGCGCGAAGGGCGCCCCGCGGAGTACGTCACCGTCTCCGCGGGGCGCCCTTCGCGCGTACGCAGCAGATCAGAACTGCCGCAGGAACGCCTGCCAGCTGTCGCCGGACACGGTGAGCAGGGGGCCGTCCTGCTGCTTGCTGTCGCGGACGGCGCGGCCACCGGGGGCCGTGTCGGCGACCTCGACGCAGGCGTTCTCCTGCCCCGAGTACGACGACTTTCGGAAGGGGCTTACAACCTCGGTCACGATGCGTCTTCCTTCAAGCTCCGGAGTATGCCCCGGATGAGCTTCGCGCTCGCGTCCGGCGCCAATGCCGACGATCGTAGTAGGTCGTAGGCATTGGCGTAAGCGGCAAGGTCCTCGGCCCCTTCGAGGACCGAAGCGCCCCGCAAGTTGTCCATGGCGACGGCTTCGACTGTCGGTTCCTCGTCGAAGCTGAAGGAGTAGAAGGCCGAGGAGTAACCGGCCAGAACACCCGCGCTGAACGGCAGCACCTGCACGGTGACGTTCTTCCGCTTCCCGACCTCAAGGATCGCGGACAACTGCTCCCGGTGAACCTGGACGTCCACCAGCGGCTGTGTGATGACTGCTTCCCAGAGGATGGCTGTGTACGACGCCCCGCCCTCTACGATCTTCGCCTGCCGTCCCACACGCACCTTCACCAGTTCGGCGACCCGCTCCGGTTCGATGTAGTGGGGGCCACCGGCGATGACTGCTTCCGCATAGGCCGAGGTCTGCAGAAGACCGGGCACCATGACCGGCTGCCACTCCCGGATATACGTCGCGTCGTCCTCCAGCGCGATGTGGTCGACGTAGTCCGGACGCAGGTGCGCCGCGTGCTCGAGCCACCAGCCCCGGTTCTTCGAGTGCTTGGCCAATTCCTCCAGCTTCGCTCGCACTTGCGGGTCCGTGATGCCGTACGCATCGAGCAGCAGCCGCACTTCGATGACACGCGCGGTGACGTGGCCCGTCTCAATGCGGCTGACCCGCGCCTGACTTGACGCGATGACCTCGGCGGCCTGCGGCTGGTCGAGCTTGGCTGCCAGTCGGTACTGCCTGAGCGCCGTTCCCAGACGCCGGCTACGTACGGTCGGTCGTCCCCCTGCGGGCATGGGATCTCCCCTCTCCTCGGCGCAACGATGCCACACCGACGGCCGATGCCGAGAACGGTTCACTCGATCGAGTGGACAGGTGAATGTATTCAGTTGAGCGGGTTGTGCGTGAACTGAATACGGCCCTAGCTTCAGCCCCATGCCCGAAACCAAGACTTTCCGCATCCCCAAGCACAGAAGCCAAGCCCCCACAGCCCGACAGCACTTACGCAAAGCCCTCGCGGACTGGGGCATCACCGACGACCTCGCCGACGGCGTGACCCTGCTGGCCAGCGAACTCGTCACCAACGCCGTACTCCACTGCCGGGTCGCCTACGCCCGGGTCAGGGTCGCCCTCACTTTGAACGGAACCGAACTGCTCCTAGAGGTATCCGACCCCGACCGGGACAGGCTCCCCCGGCTCCACGACGCCGCCCCGGACGAGGAGGGCGGGCGCGGGCTGGCGCTCGTAGCGGCGTTGGCCGATGCGTGGGGGTGCCGGCAGGAGCCGTACGCGAAGTGCGTGTGGGCCCGGTTCACGCTGGCAGAGCTGGCGGAGGGGGAGAGCGCTCGTGCCGTTCCGGCGGGTGCGTGAGGCGGTCGGCCACCTCTTCGCCCGGTCGCGCGCCCCCGCTTCCGGCGCGGACGACCGGGACCTCGGGCGGGAGGTCCGCGCGCCGGACCCGTACGTGTGGCGGCTGCCGAGGCCGTACGACAGCTGGTGGCGTCGCTGCGCGACTGAGTCGCGCCCTTCCCGCATCCATTCATCACCCAGAGCGATCAGCTCGCCACCTTGGTGATACGGGAAGGACACACCTATGCCCCCACGGAAACGGCCTATACGCCCTCGACCTCACCGACGCCTCCTGCCCGTCCCGGCCGGCCGGGACGGGCGCACCCCGACGGTCCCCCAACGCCCCCACGCAGAACAGGACCCCGGTGCACCACCACGCCTACCTGTGGACCGGTCCGAAGGCCCGGTTCGATCAGGACGCGCTACGGCGCCCGCCGCACCCTGAGCCGCCCCCGCCCGGGAGCCGGCCCGAGTTGATCCAGCGGTACCGGGAGGTCGCCGCGGAGTTCCCTACCTCCGACCTGCCTCCGCTGGAGACGGCGTACTGGCTGGTCAAGCCGCGCACCGCGGTCCGGGGCAGCTGGCCCGACCCGGGAGGCGCGGCGGCCTGGCTCGGTGATCGGCTGGCCGAACACGCGCCCCGGTTCGCGTCCCCGGCCGAGCGCGCCCCGGGCCGCCTGGCCACCCTCGTCACGGCCGCCGCCGAACGGCTGCGGTCGGGCGGTGACGTGTCCCTCGGCTTCTACCTGGAACGGCCCTCGTATCTCTCGCTCGCCCTGGTGACCTGCTCACCGAGCCGGACCCTGCCCCACCTGCCCTGCCCACTCGCCGCGCGGACCAGGTGACTGGGCCGCCCGCCCAAGCACCTCCGTGTCCGCGTCCTCATCCGACGCCGTCGCGGACGATACTGCGGGCCACCTCGGCGCGGGCGCCGGTGAGTTCGGCGGTGATGCGGCCGAGGCGGTCGTCGTCCAGGAGGACGGCTGCCTGTGCGGGCGGGCCGGCGAGGAGGCAGGCGCGTCTGAGGTGGGTCGGCGGGTGGGTGGAGTCCACGCTGTGGCCGCGCCGGGCCCCCGCACGCCGCTGGCGCTCGTACTCGTGCTCCGGGACGGACGCCATGTGCGCGGCAAGCCGCGGCCAGAGCCCGTCCGTGCCGTCCGCGGAGGCCGTCGCCGTCCTGCGGGCCGAACGCGACCCGGTCAGCGCCGCGTTGTTCCTCTCGCGCCGCAGGAAGACGTCGACGGACTCCGCGACCAGAAATTGGTCCATGAGGCCCGCCGCGGCCTCGGTGGAGGCGGCGCGGGCCGCCTCACGGTCGGCCAGGTACTCGGCGCGCTGGGTCGCTCGCAGCGTCAGGTGGTCGAGGAGGGTCAGCGTGCCCTGGACGAGCAGCAGCGGCACGGCGTAGACCACGTTCACGACCATCTCGGTGGCGTTCGGCCGCGGGATCGGCAGGAAGTAGTAGTGCCACGTGGCCAGGGAGCGCAGCGCCGTGTCCACCACCCGACCGTGCCGGGTGTCGCCGTTGCCGTAGTGGCCCAGCTCGTGACCGAGGAGGGCGACCTGCTGCTGCGGGGTCAGCACCTCCCACAGGGGCAGGCCCAGGGTCAGGGCCCGGCGGCCGCGCACACCCTGGGACATGACGCTCGCGTTGATCTCCTTGCCGACCGTGATCGTGTCCACGCCGCGGGTGCCGACGACCCCGGCGACCTCGTCGATCAGCGCGTACAGCTCCGGCGCGTCGGCACGGTGCAGCACGGTCCCCTCGGCGGGCGGCCCGGACAGCCGCGGGCGCAGGGCCACGGCGATCGCGAGCAGCACCACGCCCAGTACCACGAGGCCGCTGCCCCAGCCCCACACGAGGCAGTAGACACCGCCCGCCAGCAGCGCCACGGTGAGGCCGTGCACGCAGAGGGCGATGGCGTACGCGAGCATCGCGGCACCGTCCCGCCACGCCCGCAGTTCGGCGCCGTCCTGCGTCACCTCGGCGTGCAGCTTCTCCCCGTACCGCCGGGCCAGGGCACGCCGGGCCTCCTCCAGCCTGCCCTGCCGTGCCCGCTTTCCCTGCCTGCCCCGCTCGGCCTGCTTCTCCCGCTTCTCCTGCTCCTCCTGATGGCGCCTCGGGTCGACGTTCCAGTCGCAGGCCGCGCACCAGACGGTGAACCGGTCGTCCACGGGGATCCCCGCCCCGCATTCCGGGCACGGCTGTGTCGTTTCCCCCACGGCAGCAGGCATGAAGGCCTTCTCTCCCCTCCCCGCGGCCCCTCCCCAAGGGCCGCCCGAACATGGCAGAGGAATCTGATCACGCGAACCGCCCCGGGTAAAGCGGCCGGCTTCAGGACCTCCGCCGCCGGAACAGCCTCCCCAGCCCGAACACCGCGAGGACCGCCGCAAGCACCGCCACCGCGCCCGTCGTGAGCTTGCCCGACGTGCCGCCTTTGCCGTCCGAGGTGCTGGAACTGCCCTCGCCGGCAGGGGATTTCGCGTCGCCGCCCCCTCCCCCCGGCGCGTCCTGCACCTGTACCGGGCTGTCGGCGCCCTCCGTGCCGTACAGCAGCTTCGTGCCGTCGACGCTGTAGGTGATCGACTCGCCCTGCCGTTGCAGCGGGACGTCGAGGCGGCCGAGGCGTTTGATCCTGCCGCCGTTCCAGTCGTAGTAGATGCCGCCGAAGTAGCCGCGGACGGCGAGCCGGGTGCCGTCGGGGGAGAACGCGGCGTCCGTGGCCCACAGGTCCACGGGGGCGATGGGCTTGAAGATGTTGGTGCCGGAGGTGGACAGGTGGGCCGGGCCCTCGAACAGGTGGCCGCCGTCCTCCTTCTTGTCGATGATGTACACGCGCCCCGTCTTCGGGTGCACGATCAGCGACTCGGCGTTGCGGGCGCCGTCCGCGTACTTCACCACGTACTGCGTGGCCCGCACCGTCTGGTCCTTGAGCTCCTTCGGCTCGGGCAGCTTGTAGATCCACACGTGCGGCCAGGTGCCGTCGAGGTTGTCGCCGATGTCACCGACGTAGATCTCGTTGCCCGGGCCTATGGAGATCGCCTCGACGTCGCGGGGGCGGCCCACGCCCTTGAGGGTGACGGTGGCGACGGTCTTGCCGGTGCGGCTGTCCACCGCGTAGATGTACGGCCCGTCGTCGCTGTCGTTGTGGGTCCAGTAGATGCCGGGGTGCAGGTGCGAGGCGGCCAGGCCGCTGGACTCCTTGATCCTCGGGTCCTTGATCGTGAACCCGCCGTCCCCGTCGGCGGCGAAGGCGGGCGGGACGGCGACGGGCACGGCGAACGCGCCCACGAGCAGGGCCCCGGCAAGCAGGGCGGACGGTCGGCGCATGCCCCAAGCCTGCCATCCCCCGGGCCCGTTCACGTCAGGTGGCGGGCCTCACCCCCTCCGCGCACCCCTCGTGCACCACCCGCCGCCCCGATCGTCCATCATGAGCGGATGCTCAGGTTCATGCCCGTCGGTGACTCCATGACGATCGGGAGCGCGGGCGAACACACCTGGCGCTACCGGCTGTGGCAGCACCTGCGCGACACGTACGGGAGGCCGTACGCCCTCGTCGGCCCGCGCGAGGCGCTGTACGACAAGGCGGCGGACGCCCCCGTCTCGTACGAGTACGCCGACCCGGACTTCCCGCGCGCCCACCTGGCCGGCTGGGGCGAGGGCTGGACGCACATGGCCCCGCTCATCGGCGAGGCGGTGCGCGCGCACCGGGCGGACGTGCTGCTGGTCTCCCTCGGCCTGATCGACCTCGGCTTCTACACCGACGCCGAGCAGACCGCGGCGAACGTGCGCGCCTTCGTCGCCGGGGCGCGCGCCGCGAACCCCCGCGTCCGGATGGTCCTGCTGCCCGTCATACCCAACGTCCGCGCCGACACCGACGCGCCCTTCGCCGCGCAGGTCTCCCTCTTCAACGAGCTGCTGGCGAAGGCCGTGGCCGACCTGGACGAGCCGCGCTCGCCGCTGCTGCTCGCGGCCCCGCCGGACGGCTACGACATCCACCGGGACACCTACGACGGCACGCATCCCAACGCGAGCGGCGAGCACGCCATCGCGGGGGCGTTCGCGGAGGCGATGTACCGGGAGTGGGGAATCGGACAGCCGTACGTGGCTGGAACAGGTTGACCGGATTCCGGCGTCTCCTCGTCACGGTGCGTATCGTTGTTCTACGCGGTTGCCCTCTCCGTGAGGCGACCGGGGAGGAGCGCCACGATGACCGTCCTGGAAGACAGGATCGAGATGACCGACGCCGGCACCGAGCAGTTGGACGCGTGGTTCGAGCGTCTTGAGCGTATGCCCGTCCCCGAAGGATTCAGGGTCGAGATCGTCGGGGGCAGCGTCTTCATGACACCGCAGCGGAGCATTCATTGGGAGGTCATCCGAGGGTTCCTGTGGGCCCTTGAAGACAGGTTCGGACGGGACGTGCGGGTGTTCTCCGACGTCCGCATCGACTTCCCGGGCCACCAGAACGGCTTCTGCCCGGACGTCGCCCTGCTCAAGGACACGGCGAAGAAGGACGACACGGGCCACTGGCGCCACCAGGACGTCGAATTCGTCGCCGAGGTCATCTCCGAGGGCACGGCCCAGAACGACTACGGCCCGAAGAAGGCCGCCTACGCGGAGGCCGAGGTTCCCCTCTACGTCATCGCCGATCCTTACCAGGGGCGGTGTTTCGTATACACCGATCCCAAGGACGGCGACTACGGGGACAGGACCGTGGTCGACTTCGGTGACGACATCGACCTGACGGGCACGGTGGTCGACCTCGTCCTCAAAACCGACGCCTTCCCCCGCGACTGAGCCGGGTCGCCCTTGCCTGGAGCGCACTCCAAGCCGTTGGCTTGGTGGTCATGAAGTACACACAGCTCGGACGCACCGGACTCAAGGTCAGCAGGCTGGTCCTCGGCACGATGAACTTCGGTCCGCAGACCGACGAGGCGGACAGCCACGCGATCATGGACGCGGCACTGGACGCCGGGATCAACTTCTTCGACACCGCCAACGTGTACGGCTGGGGCGAGAACAAGGGCCGCACCGAGTCGATCATCGGCAACTGGTTCGCCCAGGACGGCGCCCGCCGGGACAAGGTCGTCCTCGCCACGAAGGTCTACGGCAACATGGGCGCCGACGGCGAGGCCTGGCCCAACCACGACAAGCTCTCCGCGCTCAACATCCGGCGAGCCGTGGACGCCTCCCTCAAGCGGCTCCAGACCGACCACATCGACCTGTACCAGTTCCACCACGTCGACCGCAGCACTCCCTTCGAGGAGATCTGGCAGGCCATCGACGTCCTCGTCCGGCAGGGCAAGATCCTCTACGCCGGATCGTCCAACTTCGCCGGCTACAAGATCGCCCAGGCCAACGAGACCGCGGCCAGGCTCGGCTCCTACGGCCTGGTCAGCGAGCAGTGCCTGTACAACCTGGTCGAGCGGCGCGCCGAGATGGAGGTCATCCCGGCCGCGCGGGACTACGGGCTCGGCGTGATCCCGTGGTCGCCGCTGCACGGCGGGCTGCTGGGCGGCGTGCTCAAGAAGCAGGCCGAGGGCGGCCGGCGCGCCGGCGGGCGGGCAGCGGACTCCCTCGCCGACCCGGCGCTGCGCGGCAAGATCCAGGCGTACGAGGACCTGCTCGACAAGCACGGCCTGGAGCCGGGCGAGACCGCGCTGGCCTGGCTGCTCACCCGGCCCGGTGTGACCGGCCCGATCGTCGGTCCGCGCACCGGCGAACAGCTCGCGTCCGCGGTGCGCGCCGTCGAGCTGGAACTGAGCGGGGAACTGCTGAGCGAACTGGACCAGGTCTTCCCGGGCCCCGGCCCGGCGCCGGAGGCTTTCGCCTGGTGAGCAGGCCCCGTACGGGAGTGCCGGCGTAGAGCGAAGGCGTGAGTGCGCGGGCGCGGCGGCTGAGCGCGGCATCCGCCGCCTCGGCAGGCCCGGTGCCTGAGTGCCGGCGTAGAGCGAAAGCGTGAGTGCGCGGGCGCGGCGGTCGGGCCGCCGCGCCCGCCGTCACCGGCCGAGCGCGGCCGCTACGGCGACGACAGCCAACATCAGCACAAGCGCACCGGCCATGATCCGGTTCCGGGTTTTCGGGTCCACGTCTTCGAGACTAACCGGCCCCGCCGAAAGCCTGTCCGGCGGACCCGAGCGGCCGGCGGGCGACGGGCTCGTAGCGGGGCTGCTCGCCGGGGACGCCCGACGTCGGCAGATCGCTGCGGACGAGGACGATCTCGCCGACCGTCCAGGTGCGGCCGGTGAAGTCGGCGAGCATCCGGACGTGCGGCCGTACGTCGACGCCGTCCCGGCCCCGCGCCAGCGTCAGGTGGGCCTTGTACCGGCGGTGCTCCCCCATCTCGACGCCCGCCTTGCGCGCCGCGGCCTCCGCGCGCCCGGCGAGCAGCCGCAGGGACTCCAGGTCGCCCTCCACGCCCGCCCACAGCGCCTTCCCGCGCCCGAACCTGCCGCCGCCGCGCAGCGCGAGCGGGAAGGGTTCGGTCCGGCGCGCCGCTTTCGCCAGGCGCGCCTCCAGCTCGGGTACGGCCTCCTCGCCCACCTCGCCGTAGAAGGCGAGGGTGAGGTGCCAGCCGGGGCGCCCGGTCCAGCGCAGCCGCTCCGAGCCGGGCAGCCCGCGCAACGCCGCCACCTCGGCCGCGAGGGCGTCCAGGACGTCGTCCGGGGGCAGCAGGGCGGCGAAGAGTCTCATGGGACCAGTGTCCCCGCCGCAGGCCCGGGCGTGCCCCGGTCACCGTGCGTACCGCCGGAAGGGGGACCGCCCGGGTGGCTCACGCCGCCGCCGTCAGTTCCTCTCCGCGCTCGCGTGGTACGAAGTCGACCCTCGGGTGGCCGCGGTGCCAGCGCACCGACAGGCGCAGGTCGCCCATGCGGGCCAGGACCAGGCCGATGGTGACGGCGGCGGTGAGCGAGATCAGGCCGCCCAGGGCGAAGCCGACCCGGGCGCCGTAGGCGTCGGTGATCCAGCCGACCAGGGGGGCGCCGAGCGGCGTGCCGCCCACGAAGACCATCATGAACAGCGCCATCACCCGGCCGCGCATGGCCGGGTCGGTGGCCATCTGGACCGCGGTGTTGGCCGTGACGTTGACGGTCAGGCCGAAGACGCCGATCGGTGCCATCAGCAGCGCGAACAGCCAGTACGACGGCGCGAGCGCGGCCACGACCTCCAGCACGCCGAAGACGGCGGCGGCCCCGACCAGCACGCGCAGCCGGGCGGTGCCGCGGCGGGCCGCGAGCAGCGCTCCCACCAGGGAGCCGACCGCCATGACGGTGTTGAAGAGGCTGTACGCGCCGGCGCCCGCGTGGAAGACGTCGTCGGCGAAGGCGGACAGCCACACCGGGAAGTTGAACCCGAAGGTGCCGATGAAGCCGACCAGGACGATCGGCCAGATCAGGTCGGGACGGCCGGCGACGTAGCGCAGGCCCTCGCGGAGCTGGCCCTTGCCGCGCGGGGCGCGCTCGACGACGTGCAGTTCACGGGCGCGCATCAGCAGCAGTCCCGCGATGGGTGCGACGAAGGACAGCCCGTTGGCGAGGAACGCCCAGCCGGTGCCGACGCCGGTGATCATGACGCCCGCGACCGCGGGGCCGACCAGACGGGCCGACTGGAAGTTCGCGGAGTTCAGGCTGACCGCGTTCTGCAGCTGCTTCGGCCCGACCATCTCGGAGACGAAGGACTGCCGGGCCGGGTTGTCGACGACCGTGGCCAGGCCCATGGCGAAGGCGGCGACGTAGACGTGCCAGACCTGGACGTGCCCGGTGAGCGTGAGCGCGGCGAGCGCGAGGCCGGTGAGGCCCATCGCGGACTGCGTGCACAGCAGCGTCGGCCGCTTGGGCAGCCGGTCGACGAGGACGCCGCCGTAGAGGCCGAAGAGCAGCATCGGCAGGAACTGCAGGGCCGTGGTGATGCCGACGGCCGCGGAGGAGCCGGTGAGGCTGAGCACCAGCCAGTCCTGGGCGATGCGCTGCATCCAGGTGCCGGTGTTGGAGACGACCTGCCCCAGGAAGAACAGGCGGTAGTTCCTGACCTTCAGGGAGCTGAACATCGAGGACTTGCGGGGGGTGTCGGGAGCGGACCGGGAGTCGTGGGCGGTCGGTGCGGGGGCGGAAGCTGCTCCGGATCCCGTACTCAAAAGGGTTCGCCTCCTTGCGGCTGCTGATGTGCTGTGCTGCTGTCGTGCTTCGAGCTGTCGTGCCTTACAGATGGCCTTACGGACAGGTGGCCTTACAGATGTGCGAGCTTCTCCAGCACGGGGGCGGCAGCGCGCAGCTTCGCCCACTCGTCCTCGTCGAGGCCGTCGACCAGGCCGGCCAGGAAGGCGTTCCGCTTGCGGCGGCTCTCCTCGAGCATGGTCTCGGCCTGCTCGGTCTTGGTGACGACCTTCTGGCGCCGGTCCTCGGGGTGCGGCTCCAGACGGACCAGTCCCTTGGCTTCGAGCAGCGCGACGATGCGGGTCATCGACGGGGGCTGCACGTGCTCCTTGCGGGCCAGTTCGCCCGGTGTGGCGCTGCCGCAGTTGGACAGGGTGCCCAGCACCGACATCTCGGTGGGGCTGAGCGACTCGTCGACCCGCTGGTGCTTGAGCCGACGGGACAACCGCATCACGGCTGATCGCAGGGAGTTCACGGCGGCCGCGTCGTCGCCATGGGTAAGGTCCGGCATGTTCTTTAGAGTAACTCATTACTCTCGCTAAAGACCACCGCGGACACGCACATGGTCCGTGACTCCGGCCACTCCCGTGCGCCCACATCACTCATATGGGTGATACGGACGGGGAACGTGACACCTCATGCGGAACCGTGCCGGGACCCTCGTCTCCATGGGGACCAGCGTGCTCAGCCTGCGCATGGACCGCGAGTTGCTCGAACGGCTCCGGTCCCACGCCGCGAAAAGAGGAATGAGCGTCCAGGACTATGTCGTCCGGACGCTCATTCGAAATGATTTCGACGAACGGTTCCAGGCCGCCGTCGAGGAGACGGACCGGTTCTACGGGGTCACCTGAGCGCCCCGGCCGAGGGGCCCCGGGCCGTGGATCAGGTCAGCCCCAGGGCCGGCATCAGGTAGTAGAAGGCGAAGACCGCCGAGACCACGTACATCGCCACCGGGATCTCGCGGGCGCGCCCTACGGCCAGGCGCAGCACGACGAAGGTGATGAAGCCCATGCCGATGCCGTTGGTGATCGAGTAGGTGAACGGCATCATCAGCATCGTCACGAAGGCCGGGACGGCGATCGTGTAGTCCGACCAGTCGATCTCCCGGATCGAACCGGACAGGATCAGGAAGCCGACGGCGAGCAGCGCCGGGGTGGCCGCCTGGGACGGGACCATGGTGGCGACCGGCGTGAGGAACAGCGCGACGGCGAACAGCAGGCCGGTGACGATGTTCGCGAACCCGGTGCGCGCGCCCTCGCCGACGCCCGCCGTGGACTCGACGAAGCAGGTGGTGCCCGAGGAGGAGGTGGCGCCGCCGGCCGCGACGGCGATGCCGTCGACGAAGAGCACCTTATTGATGCCGGGCATCTGGCCCTCGGCGTTGGTCAGCTTGGCCTCGTCGCCGATGCCCATGATCGTGCCCATCGCGTCGAAGAACGACGACAGCAGCACGGTGAAGACGAACAGGACGCCGTTCAGCACGCCGACCTTGTGGAACCCGCCGAACAGGCTGACCTGGCCGACCAGGCCGAAGTCGGGGGTGGCGACGGGGTTGCCGGGCCACTTCGGGGCGGTCAGGCCCCAGGACGGCACGTGCGCGATCAGGTTGACGATCACGGCCAGCACGGTCATGGCGATGATCGAGATCAGGATGGCGCCGGGAACCTTGCGCACCAGCAGGGCGAGCGTGAGGAGCACGCCGAGCACGAAGACGAGGACCGGCCAGCCGTTGAGGTGGCCGTCCGCGCCCAGCTGGAGCGGGACGGTGGTGTGCGCCTCGTTGGGGATGCGGGAGACGAAGCCGGAGTCGACGAGGCCGATCAGCATGATGAACAGGCCGATGCCGATGGCGATGCCCTTGCGCAGGCCGAACGGCACGGCCGCCATCACGCGCTCGCGCAGCCCGCTGGCGACCAGCAGCATCACGACGAAGCCGGCCAGGACGACCATGCCCATGGCGTCGGGCCAGGACATGCGCGGGGCGAGCTGGAGCGCGACGACCGTGTTGACGCCGAGCCCCGCGGCGAGCGCGATCGGGACGTTGCCGATGACGCCCATGAGCAGCGTGGTGAACGCCGCCGTCAGGACGGTGGCGGTGACCAGCTGGCCGTGGTCCAGCTGGTGGCCGTACATGTCCTTCGCGCTGCCCAGGATGATCGGGTTCAGCACGATGATGTAGGCCATCGCGAAGAAGGTGGCGAACCCGCCGCGGACCTCACGGGCCAGGGAGCTGCCCCGCTCGGAGATCTTGAAGTAGCGGTCGAGAGCGCCGAAGAGGGGCGGCGTTCCCGGCTTCTGCGGGGCGGGAACCTTGGCGGTGGCCGAGGTGGACATGCGGATGACCTCAAGGATGCGGGGAGGTACGTGAGTACCGGGCCGGGAAGGGGACCAAACGTGAACGAGTCCCGCCACTTCCGTCACCAGCAGGTTCCCCCCGGTCGACCTGTTGGTGTTTCATACGAAGAGAAGTAGCCAGACTCAGACCGTTTCAGTATGAACATATGAAGCACAAAAGGCTATCTCCGCGCGTAGACTCCTTGTTCCCTTCGAGTTGCTCTGTTCGTTTTGTCCTGTTCGTGCCGACCGGGCGCCTCGTCCGGGGCAGAGCCCGGCGCGCGCTCCCAGGGCGGGCGGTGCGGACCGGCGCCCGCCGACCGCGCGGGCGGTGCGGACCGGCACCCTGGCCCGCGGGCGCCGCGCCGTAAGCTGAGCCCATGGCGAAGTGGACCCCCAAGCACGAGGCGCCGGAGCCCCTGGAGGGCCCCGTGGTCGCCACCATCACCGGCGGCACGATCGTCTGGTTCGTCCTCTTCCTGGTCCAGATCCCCTTCTACGGCTGGTTCGACGACCACGACCACACCTGGTGGCTGTGGACCTGCCTGGCCGGCGGCTGCCTCGGCCTGGTCGGCGTCTGGTACGTGCGCAAGCGGGACGCGGCGATCAAGCGCGCGGCGGCGCAGCGCGACACGGCCCCGGCGGGCCGCCCGGCGTCGGCGGAGTAACCGCCCCCGCCCCCTCCCGGGGCCGTGAACGCCGCGTACGGCCGCGACCGCCTCCCCCGGTGGCCACCGCCTCTCCTGGCCGCGACCGCCGCGTAGGACCGCGCACCACCGCGCCGCGTACAACCGCCGCAGGACGTCCCTCATCCCCAGGTCGGATCTTGCCCCCGCCGGCCCGGGCTCTGCCCCCGCTCGACGAGTGAAGCCGCACATCGGCACGTACCGTCGAAAGCATGAGCCACACCGACGCGGGCGCGGAACTGGACCCGGTGCACCCCATACCCGTCCCGCCGGCCAGGACGGGCGGCCTGTCCTCCGCCGAGGTCGCCGAACGCGTCGCCCGCGGCGAGGTCAACGACGTCCCGGTGCGCAGCAGCCGCTCCCTCGCCGACATCGTCCGCGCCAACGTCTTCACCCGCTTCAACGCGATCATCGGCGTGCTCTGGCTGATCACCCTGTTCGTCGCGCCGATCCAGGACAGCCTCTTCGGCTTCGTGATCATCGCCAACACCGGCATCGGCATCGTCCAGGAGTGGCGGGCCAAGCAGACCCTGGACTCGCTCGCCGTGATCGGGGAGTCCCGGCCCACCGTCCGCCGCGACGGCACCGCCGCCGAGATCGGCACCTCCGAGATCGTCCTGGGCGACGTGATCGAGATCGGCCCCGGGGACAAGGTCGTCGTCGACGGCACCTGCGTCGAGGCCGACGGGCTGGAGATCGACGAGTCCCTGCTCACCGGCGAGGCCGACCCCGTCGTCAAACGCCCCGGCGACCAGGTCATGTCCGGCAGCTTCGTCGTCGCCGGCGGTGGCGCGTTCCAGGCGGTCAAGGTCGGCCGCGAGGCCTACGCCGCCCAGCTCGCCGAGGAGGCCTCCCGCTTCACCCTCGTCCACTCCGAGCTGCGCACGGGCATCTCCACGATCCTCAAGTACGTCACGTGGATGATGGTGCCGACCGCGATCGGCCTGGTCATCAGCCAGCTGGTGGCCAAGAACGACGACCTCAAGGACTCCGTCGCCCGCACCATCGGCGGGATCGTCCCGATGGTCCCGGAAGGGCTGGTGCTGCTCACCTCCGTCGCCTTCGCCATCGGTGTCATCCGGCTGGGCCGCAAGCAGTGCCTCGTGCAGGAGCTGCCCGCCATCGAGGGCCTGGCCCGCGTCGACACCGTGTGCCTGGACAAGACGGGCACGCTCACCGAGGGCGGCATGGACGTCACCGAGCTGCGGATGCTGAACGGCCACGCCGAGCCGTACGTGCGCCAGGTCCTCGGCGCGCTCGGCGAGTCCGACCCGCGCCCCAACGCCTCCCTCCAGGCGATCATCGACGCCTGCCCCGACAGCGAGGAGTGGCGCTGCGTGGAGTCGCTGCCCTTCTCCTCCGCCCGCAAGTACAGCGGCGCCAGCTTCAGCGAGGGCGACGGCGAGTCCAGCACGTGGCTGCTGGGCGCCCCGGACGTGCTGCTGCCCGACGGCTCCCCCGCCCTCACCGAGACCGGGCTCCTCAACGAGCAGGGGCTGCGCGTGCTGCTGCTGGCCCGCGCCGGGCGGGAGCTGGACGACCCGGGGGTGGCCGGCGACGTCACGCCCGCCGCCCTCGTCGTCCTGGAGCAGCGGCTGCGGCCCGACGCCGCCGACACCCTGCGCTACTTCGCCGACCAGGAGGTGCGCGCCAAGGTCATCTCCGGGGACAACGCGGTCTCGGTGGGCGCGGTGGCCGCCAAGGTCGGGCTCACCGGCTCCGCCGTCGACGCCCGCCGGCTGCCCGCCGAACGCGACGACCTGGCCAGGGAACTGGACGGGGCGACCGTGTTCGGCCGGGTCACCCCGCAGCAGAAACGGGACATGGTGGGCGCCCTCCAATCGCGCGGGCACACCGTCGCCATGACCGGTGACGGCGTGAACGACGTCCTCGCCCTCAAGGACGCCGACATCGGCGTCTGTATGGGTTCCGGCTCGGAGGCCACCCGGGCCGTCGCCCAGATCGTCCTGCTGGACAACAGCTTCTCCGTCCTGCCGTCGGTGGTCGCGGAGGGCCGGCGGGTCATCGGGAACATCACCCGGGTCGCGACCCTCTTCCTGGTCAAGACGGTCTACTCGGTGCTGCTCGCCGTGCTGGTGGTGTGCTCGCAGGTGGAGTACCCCTTCCTGCCCCGGCACCTGACCCTGCTGTCCACGCTCACCATCGGCGTCCCCGCCTTCTTCCTGGCCCTCGCCCCCAACACGGAACGGGCCCGCCCGCACTTCGTCCGGCGGGTCATGCGCTACGCGGTCCCGGGCGGCGTCCTGGCCGCCGTCGCGACCTTCGTGACGTACCTGATCGCCCGCCACCACTACACCGGCCCGGACGCGCTCGACGCGGAGACCAGCGCGGCCACCCTCACCCTGTTCCTGATCTCCATGTGGGTGCTGGCGATCGTCGCCCGCCCCTACACCTGGTGGCGGGTGCTCCTGGTGGCCGCCATGGGCGCGGCCTTCCTCGTCGTCCTGGCCGTCCCGGCCCTCCAGCGGTTCTTCGCCCTGAAGCTGGTGGGGACGGCGATGCCCTGGCTGGCGGTGGGCATCGCCGTCGTGGCGGCGGTGGTGCTGGAGTTCCTGTGGAAGTGGGTGGGGCGGCGCTTCACGGTGTAGCCCCTCTGCCAGGGAATCAGGTGCAGCCCCTCTGGCCGGGAATCAGTCGAACCAGCGGTCGCGGGCCAGTTCCTCCGTGCGGGACGGGTCCTCCAGCAGCGCGGCGACCTCGAAGCGGCGGGGCCACTGGCCCGCCGCCCAGGCGAGGCCCGCGGCGACACCCTCCAGGGTGGCCGCGTGCAGGACGCCGTCGTGCGTGAGGCGCCAGTCCAGTTCGGTGCCGTCCACGACGAGTTCCTCGTGCTCGACGTAGGTGACGGGCGTGCGGGGCCCGAGCAGGACCCCCACCGCCTCCGGTACGTCGTGCTCGGTCCCCTCGGAGTCCACCGAGCCGGTGACCGACTCGCTCAGGCGCCGCACCTGGAACAGGTCCGCCAGCTCGGCGGCGAGCGCGGGCCGTACCGGCAGCAGCGGAACGCCCGAGGTGAAGGGCAGCAGGTCCGGGGAGTCGCAGACCACGGCGTCGGCCGCGTCCACGACCTCGACCCGGCCGTCGACGACGGCCCGCACCTCGTCGGGCAGGGTGACCCGCTCCGGGTCCAGCTCGGCCAGCGCACCGTACAGGGCGTGCAACTGGGCGGCCGCCACCGGACGTTCGGGGTCGGCGAGGCGGTCGAGCAGTTCGGCGGCACCGCCCGGTTCGTCGAGCAGGGCGGCGACGGAGGTGCGCACTCCCAGGGCGCGCAGCACCTGTTCGTCGTCGAAGCCGGTGGCGTCGGCCTCTTCGTACAGGCCGCGCAGCAGCGGGTCGGAGCCCGCTGCGCGCAGACCGGCCGGGCGGCGCCCGCCGAGCACCGGGTGCCCGCGCAGCCACCAGGCGGTGTAGGGGCGTACGACCTCGTGGGTGCCGTCCGGCAGCAGGATGCGCACCGGCTGGGTGAGGGCGTCGCGCAGCGGCGGCCGGGCGAGCAGGGCCAGGGCCTGCGGCCACTGCTCGTCGTCCACCAGGTCCAGGTCGCGGACGGCGACGATCTCGGTGGCGACCGGCGGCACCGGGGTGTCCGGGAAGCGGTCCAGGACGTCCTCGCACCACACGTCGACCGCGTCGAGCAGCCCGGGGTCGTCGGGCTCGGGGAAGTCCCCCTCGCGCGGCTCCAGTTCGTCCGGGTCGAGGACGACGTCGGTGGCGCGGACGAGCGCGAAGTCCACGAGCACGCCGCAGGCGGCCAGCGGCTCTTCGCCCCACCTGGCGGCCAGTTCGGCGTCCACGGCGGGGAGTTCGCCCTCGCGCACGACCTGGGCGAACGGGCCGCCGGGGAAGAGCAGTTCGCCGGCCGGGGCGAGTTCGCCGTCCTCGTCGGCCAGGGCGAGTGCCCCGAGCCAGGGTTCGTCGCCCGGTTCCAGTCCCGCGTCCCTGACCAGGGCGAGGACGGTGTCGGCGAGTTCCTCGGCGTCCAGGGTGTCCTCGTCCCACGCGCCGCCGTCCTCGTCGAGGGAGGCGGCGACCGCGGCCCGCACCTGCGGGGTGGTGAGCACCGCGCGCGGCGTGGCGGGCAGCGCGCCCAGCTTCTCCAGGATCGGGTGGGCGGCGTCGGGGTGGGCGACCTTCAGGCCGAGGCGGGCCAGCACGTCCGGGTCGGCGAGGGCGGCGGCTTCCGCGGTGGGCAGCAGCACCTGCCGGGGACCGATCGTCGTACGCCCGTCCGCCAGGGGCACCGGCAGCCCGGAGAGCCGGTCCGGGTCGACGCCGGCCAGGCTGTCGTACAGCCGCCGCCACCAGTCCGGTTCCTTCTCCAGACCGGCCAGCCGGTCCACGGCGTCGGTCAGCGGCACGCGGGCCACGCCCAGGGTGCGCAGCTCCGCCCGGCGTTCGAGTCCGGCGGGCAGCAGGGTGGGCAGCACCTCGGCGAGGACCCGTACGGTCTCGGCGCCCGCGCCCTCCACGACCTCGGCGTCGCGGGGCCGCAGCGAGACGGGCAGGTCCTCCGCGTCCTGCCCCTCGGTCCGCTCGGCGGCGGGCGGCAGGAAGGAGGTGCGCGGCAGCCGTTCCAGGATCGCCTGGCGCAGCGTGCCGTCCAGTTCGCCCTTGCCGAGCGGGCCGGGCACGAGGCCGATGAGGGCCTCGGTCACCGGCCGCCACTCGGCGAGCAGTCCGGCGTAGGCGTCGGCGGCGCGCTGCGCCAGGAAGTCGGTGAGCGGCCCTGGCGCGGTGTGCCGGCGGGTGGTGTCCAGGGGGAAGGAGGCGATGAGCAGGGCGGGCACGCCGAGCGGTTCGTCACTCGGGGTGGGGGCGTGCAGGACCGGGCTGGTGCGCGGGGCGAGCGGGCCGCCGTCGGCGTCCACGGGGACGGCCCAGGTCAGGGACCAGTGGGGCCGCAGCCGCTCCTCCACCGGCCGGTCGGCGAGCAGGTCGGGGGTGAGCGGCCCGTGCGCTGCTGCCGTACGCCACCGGCTGGTGCCCCGCGCGCTGTCCTCCACGACGGTCAGCGCGCCCTCGGTGCGGCGGCGCAGGGTGCGCGCGGCGGCGTCGCCGACCTCGACGACGACCTCCTGAAGGCCGGGCAGGGCGAGGAGCAGCGCGTCGTCGACGGCGTGCAGCAGCCGTTCGGCGAGGTCGGCGGCGGCCGCATCGCGCAGCGGCAGGATGACGACCGTGTCGTACGGGTCGGGCGCGGTGCCCTCGGCGGCGAACGGGAGCCGCAGCAGCGGCACGTGGCCGTCGCGGCGGCGGATCTCGTCGCCGAGGCCGGGGCTGTGCCGGGCGGTCTCCTCGGCCAGGCCCCGGGCCTCGGCCAGGGACCAGCGCACCCCGCCGTGCCGGCCGATGACTGCGGGCTCGTCGGTGACGGCGAGCACGGCGGCGAAGCCGACGCCGAAGCGGCCCACGGAGGGCAGGTCGGACGCCGCGGTGTCCCGCTTGGCGGAGGCGCGCAGCGTGGACAGCGACTCCACGCCCGACGCGTCCAGCGGGGCGCCGGTGTTGGCGGCGACGAGGACCCCGTCGCGCAGGGTCAGGCGCAGCCGGCCGGGCACGCCCGCGCGGGCGGCGGCGTCGGCGGCGTTCTGCGCGAGCTCGACGACGAGCCGGTCCCGGTAGCCGCCGAGGACGAGGTCCTCCTCGGCGTTGGCGTCCTCACGGAACCTGGCCGGGCTGGTCGCCCAGGCGTCCAGCACACCGCGCCGCAGCCGCACGGTCCCGAACGGGTCCGCCCCGGCGGAGGGCTGCACCAACATGCTCACGTCGTTCATTCTCCTCACGAGGGTGAGGAAGAAGGTACCGCGCGAGCGGGCCGGGCAGGTGGCGAGCGCCGTACGCAGCGGGCCCAACCGGCTGCCGGCACCGCGGGCGGTCCTAGGAGTGCCCCAGCTCCGCCGTGTCCTCGTCGGAGGTGTCCGGCACCGAACCCGAGTCCCGGGCCGGGCGCAGCGGGAACGGGTCCACGCGGGTCTCGTCGACCACGGGCGGGGCCGGCTGGGGCGGCTTCGGCATGACGGCGGCCTCGGAGTGGCCCCCGCACCCGTACGTCAGGGAGACGACGCGGCCGTCCGCCGGGGCGAACTCGTTGGCGCAGACACCGAAGGCCTGGCCCAGCGAGCCGCCGATCGGCACCAGGAAACCGCAGCTCACGCAGGCTGCCGGGGCTGCCTGGGCCATCGGGGTCTTCGCGCCGTACGCCTCTTCCCAGCGGTCGGCGGCGACGTGCAGCCCGTAGCGGGACAGGACGCGGGCGCGGCGCATGCCCAGTTCCTCGGCGACCGCGGCGATCGAACCGCGCGAGGGGGCCGCGGGCAGGTTGCGCGGGGGGCCCGCGGTGACGTCGGCGTCCTCGGCCTCCGCCAGTTCCGCCATCCCGGCGGAGACGGCGGAGTTCGGCGCGGGCTCGTCCTCGCCGGAGAAACCGGGCTCGAGGCGCAGGTCCTCGGCATCGGTGGGCAGCAGGTCGCCGGGCCCCATGTCGCCGGGGCGCAGCCGCTCGCTCCAGGGCACCCACTCGGGGGCGAGGAGCGCGTCGGGGCCGGGCAGCAGGACGGCCTCGTCCAGGGTGACGATCTTCGCGCGGGAGGCCCGGACCACGGTCACCGCCCAGCGCCAGCCCCGGTAGCCCGGCTCCTTGCACTCGAAGAAGTGCGTGACGACGCGGTCGCCCTCGGACATCAGTCCCGCGTGCTCGCCGACGACGCCGGGGGCGGCCGCCTCCTCGGCGGCGGCACGGGCGAGGTCGACCGCCTCGGCGCACAGGCGGTCGGGGGTGCGGCTTCGCGTGGTCGCTGCGCTCACAGGTATCGCTTCTCTCCTACGCCGTCTGACGGGTGCGCCGGCCTGAAGGCGGCGGGGCGGACGGAGCGGACCCTGGACCGCGTCGACGTCCGCGCCCGATCGCGCTCGGGCGCACCTACGTCATCCATTCTGCGGTATGCACGTAAGGCGCGCGGCCGAGAACGTTCGCCACGGCGCGCTACGCACGCTACCTTCTCGCCGCCGCTGGGCCTACACCGACGGTCCCTTCACCCTCGCGCGGCGGGGGTCCGGCGCTCGGGGCGGAAGGGGTTCGGGGGCGGGCGAGGGGGGCCGGAGACGGCAGGTGGGCGGCCCGGGATCTGCCAGGGGGCGGGTGCAGAGGTGGCCGGGGGGGGGCGGTTTCGGAGGCGATCAGGGGGCGGTACGGGGCCTGCCGGGGGCCGGTACGGAAGCGATCCAGGGGGGCGGGAGCCGCCGGGGCCGGTACGGAGGTGGCCCGGGGGCGGTACGGGATCGGCGGGGACCGGTACGGAGACGGCCAGGAGCGGACGGGAGCGCGGGGGACCGTACGGAGACAGCCAGGAGCGGACGGGAGCGCCGGGGACCGTACGGAGACGGCCAGGAGCGGACGGGATCGCCGGGAACCAGTACGGAGACGGCCAGGAGCGGACGGGATCGCCGGGGACCGGTACGGAGACGGCCAGGGGCGGACGGGAGCGGCGGGGACCAGCACGGAGACGGCCAGGAGCGGACGGGATCGCCGGGAACCAGTACGGAGACGGCCAGGAGCGGACGGGAGCGCCGGGAACCAGTACGGAGACGGCCAGGAGCGGACGGGAGCGCCGGGGACCGGTACGGAGACGGCCAAGAGGGGACGGGAGCGGCGGGGAGCTTCCGGGATCGGTACGGGATCAGTCCGGGGCGGCATGGGGCGGCACGGGATCCGCCGGGGGCCGGGCCGGGCGGCAGGGGGGCGGGTGCGCCGCCGGGGTGCCCTGCCGGGTGCGTCCCGCGTGGCCCGCGGTGGGCGTGTTCGTCGGCCTCGCCCGGAGGGCGGTTCGGGATCCGTGCGGTTCGGGATCCGTGCCGTTCGGGATCCGTGCGGGGCCGGGTCCGAGGGGGCGCTCCGAGGCTGGGCGACGGTCGGACGGGGGCGCCTTGCCGGGTGTGTCCCGCCGGACCGGGGGCCGTCCGCAGGAGCGCGCCCATCAGCCTCGGCCGGGGGACGGCACGGGAGCAGCCCTGGCCGGGCCGGGGTTCGGCCGGGGCCGGGCAGAGGTCGGGCAACGGTGCCCGCCAGGGTGCCCTCTCGCGTGCGCCCCGCCTGGTCGTCCGCAGGCGCGCGCCCGCCGAGGTCGTCCGCCCGCCCGGGTACGCGCCCGGTGGCGTCGTCCGTAGGGGCACGCCCGTCGGGGACGTCGTCGGGGCGCGCCCGTGGGGGTCGTCGTAGGGGCGCGGCGGTCGGGGACGTCGTAGAGGCGCGCCCGTCGGGGTCGTCCGTCGGGGGTGTCGTCGCCGTTCCGTGCCGTAATGGCGCTACCTGCGGCCGTATCGGGGCACTATGACGGGGTGGCAGCCGCGAGGACGCCCCCAAAGACCGCAGGGCTCGGTGAGCCCGAGGAGGTGGCGGGGGGAAGCAGCCGGGGCAGCGGTTCGGGCCGGTTCGGCGGGTCCGTCCGCGCGGTGGGCCGTGCCCTGCGGCTGCCGTTCGCCGGTGCCGCGCGCGGGATCCGCCGGGTCACGCACGCGCACGGCGCGGGCGAGTCCGGGCTCGGCAAGCTGATCGAACTGCACGCGGTGAACGGCGCCGGCGACGTCATGATCACCGTGGCGCTCGCCTCCACCGTCTTCTTCTCGGTGCCCACCGACGAGGCCCGCGGCCGGGTCGCGCTCTACCTGGCCATCACGATGGCGCCGTTCACGGTCCTCGCGCCGGTGATCGGCCCCCTGCTGGACCGGCTGCCGCACGGGCGGCGCGCCGCGATGGCCGCCGCGATGCTGGCCCGCGCGCTGCTCGCACTGATCATCGCGGGCGCCGCGGCCGGCGGCGGCCTCGAGCTGTATCCGGCGGCGCTCGGCGTACTGGTCGCCTCGAAGGCGTACGGAGTGGTCAGGAGCGCCGTGGTGCCACGGCTGCTGCCGCCCTCGTTCTCGCTGGTGAAGGCGAACTCCCGGGTGACGCTGGGCGGGCTGCTGGCCACCGGCGTGGCCGCGCCCGTCGGGGCGGGGCTCCACCTGGTCGGGCCGCGCTGGCCGCTGTACGGCGCCTTTGTGATCTTCGTCGCGGGAACGTTCCTGTCCTTCTCGCTGCCCCGCAAGGTCGACTCGGCCAAGGGCGAGGACCGGGCGCGGCTCGCGGCGGACGCCGAGCGGCCGCACGGGCCGCGCCGCACACCGCCCCGGCGGCCCGGGCTGCGCAGCGTGGGCACGGCCGTCACGCACGCCCTGGCGGCGAACGCGGCGCTGCGCTGCCTGTCCGGCTTCCTGATCTTCTTCCTCGCCTTCCTGCTGCGCGATCACCCGCTGACCGGCGAGAGCGCGGCGGTCTCGCTGGGGATAGTGGGCGTCGCGGCGGGCGCGGGCAACGCGCTCGGCACGGCGGTGGGCGCGTGGCTGCGCTCGCGCGCCCCGGAGCTGATCATCGTGACGGTCGTCGCGATCGTGCTCGGGGTGGCGGTCACGGCGGCCGTGTTCTTCGGCGCGTTCCTGGTGGCGTGCCTGGCCGCGTTCGCCGGGTTCGGGCAGGCGCTGGCCAAACTGTCGCTGGACGCGCTGATCCAGCGGGACGTGCCGGAGGCGGTGCGCACGTCGGCGTTCGCCCGCTCCGAGACGCTGCTGCAGGTGGCCTGGGTGCTGGGCGGCGCGATCGGCATCGTCCTGCCTCTCAACGGCGTACTGGGCCTGTCGGTGGGCGCGGCGATCGTCGCGGCCGGCTGGCTGTCCACGGCCCGCGGCCTGCTCACCTCGGCCCGCCACAGCCCCCCGAGCCGCCCCCACCCGGCCTGACCGCCACCCCGTCCCGGCCCGCCGGGGGCCTGCCGGCCGCCGTCCCGGGGGCGGGGCCGAAGGCCGGGCCGGCTGCGGGGGATCAGGTCACGGGCGGGTGGGCGGGCGGCACGCCGTACCCCCGCGTGGGCGGTGGACTGGACGCGCCCGATAGCCTTCCGCCATGACCTCGCTGCAATCCGCTGTGCGACGCCGCCGCGCCGTCGCCGCCGCCGGCGCCGTTTCCGCCGGACTGCTTCTCCTGACGGCCTGCGACAAGCCGACGCCGATGGCCACGATCACCGTCGGCGACAACTCGGTGCACTCGGAGGCCACCTGCTACAACGACGGCAAGGCGATCAAGACCGCCGACCTGCCGAAATGCCTGAAGTCGGACAAGACCATCAAGGTCGACACCGACGAGACCGTCCGCTTCGGCGTCGACCCGGACATCGCGGACAAGGGCTGGACCATCCTGATGAACGGTCAGCCGCTGACCGAGACCAGCAAGAAGACGTACACGACCATCCCGGGCAGCGTGTTCTTCAACCCCCAGTACGGCGCCAGCGGGAACTCCACCTGGATCGCCGTCAAGGAGGGCGACAAGGACGTGACGGGCGTGTGGTCCTTCAAGCTGCAGAAGGACTCCTGACACGTCCTCCGTACGCGTACTCGTCGCCACCGCGGTCCCCGTCGAACGGGACGCGGTGGCGCGGGCGTTCGCCTGCGCGGGGCCGGCCCGTGAGGTGCTGCTGCCCGGCGTGACCGTGCACCGCTTCGGCGGCCACGACCTGATCGCGGCCGGGGTCGGCCCGGCCCTCGCCGCCGCCTCCACCGCGACCGCCCTCACCGCGGCGGCGCTCGGCGGCACCCCGTACGACCTGGTCGTCTCCACCGGCATCGCGGGCGGCTTCGCACCGGCCGCGAGCGGAAGCCTCACACCGTCCGCGGACGGAAGCCGCGCACCGGCCTCGGACGGAGACCACCCCTCGGAAACGCCCGCCGGCGCACCCGTCGGCTCACTCGTCCTCGCCGACGAGATCACCGCCGCCGACCTGGGCGCCGAGACCGGCGAAGGCTTCCTGCCGGTGACCGAACTCGGCTTCGGCACCGTCACCCACCGTCCGCCCGCATCACTCGTACGGGCCGCCGGTGCCGCGACCGGCGCGGCCACGGGCACGGTGCTGACCGTCTCGACCGTGACCGGCACCGCCGCCCGCGCCGACGCCCTGCGCGCCCGCCATCCCCGCGCCCTCGCCGAGGCCATGGAGGGGTTCGGCGTC
The DNA here is from genome assembly GCF_040641015.1 of Streptomyces sp. NPDC021356. NCBI lineage: Bacteria > Bacillati > Actinomycetota > Actinomycetes > Kitasatosporales > Streptomycetaceae > Streptomyces > Streptomyces sp. NPDC021356. Next base: position 147,295 of record NZ_JBFACU010000007.1, read on the forward strand.
GCCGAGGCGGCCGGTGCGCACGGCGTCCCCGTACTGGAGCTGCGCGCGGTCTCCAATCCCGTCGGCCCGCGCGACCGCTCCGCCTGGCGCATCGGTGACGCGCTCGCGGCCCTCACCGAAGGCTTCGGGAAGCTCGTCCCCGTACTGGAGAGTTGGAACCCACATGAGCCCGCAGAACGCTGACCGCCCGCAGAAGACCGACCGCCCGCAGGGCCCCGGCAGCCTGCGGATCGCCTACTCGCCCTGCCCCAACGACACCTTCGTCTTCGACGCCCTCGCCCACGGCCGCGTCCCCGGCGCGCCCGCCCTCGACGTCACCTTCGCCGACATCGACGTCACCAACGGCATGGCCGAGCGCGGCGAGCACGACGTGCTGAAGGTGTCGTACGCGGTGCTGCCGTACGTCCTGGGCGAGTACGCGCTGCTGCCGTGCGGCGGCGCGCTGGGCCGGGGCTGCGGCCCGCTGGTGCTGACCAGGGAGCCGGGCACCGACCTGAAGGGCCGTACGGTGGCGGTGCCGAGCGAGAGGTCGACGGCGTACCTGCTGTTCCGGCTGTGGGCGGCGGACACCGTGCCCGGCGGGGTCGGTGAGATCGTCGTGATGCCGTTCCACGAGATCATGCCGGCCGTGCGGGACGGGAAGGTCGACGCCGGCCTGGTGATCCACGAGGCCCGCTTCACCTACCAGAACTACGGCCTGCACAAGCTCGCCGACATGGGTGAGCACTGGGAGGACACCACCGGGCTGCCCATCCCGCTCGGCGCGATCATCGCCAAGCGGTCGCTGGGCGCGGACACCCTGAACCGGCTCGCCGCCTCGATCCGCGCCTCCGTGCGCGCCGCCTGGGACGATCCCGAGACGTCGCGTCCTTACGTCATGGAGCACGCCCAGGAGATGGACCCGGCCGTCGCGGACCAGCACATCGGGCTGTACGTCAACGAGTTCACCGCAGACCTCGGCGAGGACGGTTACGCGGCGGTCCGCGGACTGCTCACCCGTGCGGCGGCCGAGGGCCTGGTCCCGCCCCTCGGCCCCGACGCGCTGGCCTTCCCGTGAACGCGAACGGGACCGGGCCCGGGACCGGGCCCGGGAAGACCGTCGCCGGGGCTGGGACCGGGACGACCGTCACCGGGACCAGGACGGCCGTCGCTGGGGCGGGGGCTGGGGCCCGGACCGGGGCCGGGAGCGGCGGGGCGCCGCGTCACACGTCCAGCTGGTCGGCGACCGCCCGCAGCAGCCCGGCGACCTTCTTGCCGGAGGCCTTCTCGGGGTAGCGGCCACGCTCCAGGGTCTGGCCGACGCTCTCCAGGAGGGTCGTCAGGTCCTGCACGATGGAGAGCAGTTCGTCCGGCTTCTTGCGCTGCGCCGCCGCGACCGAGGGGGCCGGCTCCAGGAGCGTCACCGTCAGGGCCTGGTCGCCGCGCTGACCGGCGACCACTCCGAACTCCACGCGCTGTCCCGGCTTGAGCGTGTCTACTCCGGCGGGAAGGACCGAGGAATGGACGAAGACGTCGCCGCCGTCGTCGCGGGAGAGGAAGCCGAAGCCCTTCTCGCTGTTGAACCATTTGACCTTGCCAGTCGGCAAAGCACACACTCCCTCGATCGGTCCCGGACGCCGTTGAACTGCCGTCGAACCACCTTACCGGGGCTCTCCCCGCCCCATCACGCCCTTAACCACGCCCCGTGACAAGGCCTCTCGCCCGTGCGCCCCGAGTGGCGCAAAAGAGGCGCGGCGCGGTGGGGGGAAGTGTTGGCGACGCTCCGCGCCCGCGTCCGCGCCCGCTCACCCGGCCGGCGATGTGCGCCGCCACTCTCGGACGTGAGCCGGACGGCGCCCGGCCCGTTCACCCGCGCGGGGAACTACCCTGGACCGGTGCGTGACAAGACCCAAGCGAATTCCGCTCCCGGTGACCGGCTGATCCGTGCCGGTGCCATCGTGTTCTTCATCGGCGCGCTGGCCACCATGGTGACGGTGGCGCCCCTGTTCTTCGGGGCGAAGCCCTTTCCGACCTACATGTTCGGGCTGAGCATGCTCATGGCCGTCGGTTTCGTGATCGCCGCCGGCGGAGTGCTCCGGTCGATCGCGGCGGGCCGCCGTCAGGCCCGCGGCGAGGCGGGATAGGCAGCGCCGCCGGGCCCGTTCTCGGCCGAAAAGCGCGCGTCGCGCTCCGTGTACTCGGAGAGCCACGCCGGGAACGCGGTCAGGTCGGTGAGGACGACGTCCGCGCCGGCCGTCCGCAGCGCCTCCTCGTCGCACGGCCCGCTGGCCACCGCAACCGACAGGGCATCGGCCGCGCGGGCACCGCGTACGTCGCCCACGTGGTCGCCGACGTACACCTGGGCGCCGTACTCGCGCAGCGCCTGCGCCTTCTGCTCCGCCCACAGGCCGCCGATCACCGCGTCCGGCTCGATGCCGAGGTGCTCCAGGTGCAGCTTGGCGTTCGGCTCGTACTTGGCGGTCACGACGATCGCCCGCCCGCCGGCCCGCCGTACGGCCGCGACCGCCTCCCGCGCGCCCGGGAGCGCGAGCGTGGGGGCGATGGCGGTCGCCGGGTAGATCTCGCGGTACAGATCCGCCACGGCCGGGACCCGCTCGGCCGGGAACCAGTTGACCAGCTCCTCCTCCAGCGGCGGCCCGAGCCGCGTGACCACCAGGTCGGCGTCGACGGGTGTCCCGGTCCTCGCGGACAGCTCCACGTAGCAGGCGTGGATGCCCGGGCGGGAGTCGATGAGGGTCATGTCGAGATCGAAACCGACGGTCAGCAGGCGCGAGGTCATGCAAGCCATTGTGCCCGCGCACCGCCTCCGACCGACCTCCGGTCCCCGACCAGGCCCCGGCCCCCGGCGCCCGCTCCCCCGCCGCTCGGTAGCGCTCCCCCGTCGCTCGGTCCCGGCCCCGGCCACCGTTCCTCGGCTCCCGGCCGCACCCCTCGGCGTCCGAGTCGCCGCTCGACTCCCCGCTCCTCAGCCCGTCCGCCGATCCTCGGCCCCGTCCGCCCGCGCTCGGTCCCCAGTCCCCGGCTCCGGCACCGGCACCGGCACCGGCACCGGCCACCGTTCCTCGGCTCCCGGCCGCACCCCTCGGCGTCCGAGTCGCCGCTCGACTCCCCGCTCCTCAGCCCGTCCGCCGGCCTTCGGCCCCGGGTTCCGGTCCTCGCTGCCGAATCCACCGCTCGGTCCCCGGTCCCCGGCCCTCGGCCCGTCCGCCGGTCCGGTCCCCGGGGCCCTCGGCCCCGTCCCCGTCGCCCCCCGGCCGACAGCCTCACCGTCGGCGTTGTGAGCGCCACAGGAGGAACAGGGCCGACAGGACGGCCGCCGTGCGGACCACCCAGGGCCAGGTCTGGCTGACCGCGTCGTTCATGTGGCCCTGGGCGATGGGGGTGCCCCAGCGGCCGTCGTTGCGGCCCCACAGCCAGAGGAGGCCAGCGGCCAGGGCCAGACCGGGCATGCCCATGACCGCCCACTTGGACTCCGTGGGGGTCAGCCGCCGGGAGCCGTACGCGATGAGCCAACCGAACAGCAGTGCGACCAGGTTGCCGGTCACCGCGCCGCCCACCAGCAGCGCGGCGGCGAGCAGGAGCAGCGGGTTGCTCCATCTCCCGGCGCGGCCCGCCGCCTTCGACGCCCGCCGGGGCGGCAGCGGGAAGCGCCGCCGCCGGGCCGTGCCGGCTCCGGCCGCGTCCGGCCCGGTCGCCTGCGCCTCTCCCGGCGCGTCGGCCGCGGGGACGGCCTCCGCCGCCTCGGCCGGCATCTTCGGCGGCGGGGCCTTGAGCAGGTCCGGGATCTCCACCCCGCCCACGAAACCCGCCGGCACGTCGTCACCGAGCCCGAAGGGGCTGTCGTCCGTGCGCCACCAGTCGGGGCGGGGGCCCGTGCCGCCGCCCAGTTGGTCCGCGGTCGCCAGGTGCGGCGGGACCGCGCCGCCCGCCGGCGGTGCGGGGTCCGTCTCCGGGCGGGCGGGGCGGCCCGGGCGTGGTCGCGGTACGACCCGGCGCAGGCCCTTCGGTAGCCGGCGCGCCGGGGCGGCGGCCCCGTCGTCGGTCCCGGCCGCATCGGCCGCCTCGGTCGTGCGGGCGGATCCGGCGGGGCCGGGCGCGGGCCTGGACCAGGGTGCGGAGCCGGGCACGGCTCCGGTTCCGGGAGCCGGCTCGCGCTGTACGGGCACGGCGGGGCCCTGGGTCCGCGCGTCGCCGTGGGAGCCGGCGGTCCGGCCGTCCCCACCGCCCGCCGCGGCGACGATGTCGTCGGGGCGGCCCAGCCGGTCCAGGATGCGGCGCACCGCGGCGGGGCTGTCGACCGCGGCCCTGGCGCGGCACCGGTCGATCTCGTCGCGCAGCTCCGACACGAGCCGCATCCGGGTGGCCGAGGACAGCTGGCGCTGCTGCGCCACGTCCCCGACGCGGCTCAGATACTCGTAGACGACCTGGTCGCTCTCGATCCCCACGAACCCCTCCGGGGCGGCTGGCCGATGACCCCGTGGGACGACGGTACCGCGTGCGCGGCAGCCGCCGTAGCCACCCGCGACGCGCCGCCACCCGTGCCGCCGGACCCGGTGGTGGCCGCCCGCGGTCGCGCCGCCGGCCGCACCGCCCGCGCGCCGGATGCCTGCCGTGGTGTCGTACGCACCCGCTACCGTGGGTCGGATGAGCAGCGATGAGAAACCGGCGGCAGCCCCCCGCTCGCTCGCGGAGGCGCTTCGCGCGCGGGACGACGCCTCCCTGAGCGCGCTGCTGCGCAGCCGCCCGGACCTCATCACGCCGGTCCCCACCGACCTCACCCAGCTCGCCACCCGCGCCGGCACCCGCGCCTCGGTGGTGCGGGCCCTGGAGCGGCTGGACCGGTTCGCCCTCCAGACGGCGGAAGCGCTGGCCGTGGCGGCGGACCCTGCGGCCTACGGCGAACTGCTCGCTCTCATGGCCGGCGACGAAGGGGAGCCCGCCGTCGCCGCCGCGCTGCCGCGCGCACTCGGCACGCTGCGCGAACAGGCCCTGGTCTGGGGCGGCGACGACCGGCTGCGCCTGGTGCGCACCGCCCGTGAGCTGCTCGCCCCCTCCGCACAGCACCCCTCCCCCACCGGGCTCGGCCCGACGGTGCAGGAGGCCACGGCAGGCATGTCGCCGGGCCGGATCCAGGAGATCGTGACCGCCGCCGGGCTGCCCTCCACCCATGACTCGGTCTCCGCGGTGGCCTCGCTCACCGCGCTGTTCAGCGACCGGGAGCGGATGGCCGCGCTGCTCGCCGACGTACCGGACGACTCCCTCAACGTGCTCGACCGCCTCGTGTGGGGGCCGCCGTACGGGCAGGTCACCGCCGACCCGGCCCCGCGCCTGCGGCGGCTGCTCGACCGCGGGCTGCTGCTGCCCACGGCGCCCGGCACGGTCGTCCTGCCCCGCGAGGTGGCACTGCACCTGCGGGCGGGCCGTGCGCACCGCGCGCCCGAGCCGGTGCCGCCCGCCGTGGAGCCGGCGGCCACGCACCGCGCGCAGGTGGTGGACGCGACCGCGGCCGGACAGGCGTACACCGCGCTGGCCACCGTCGAGGAACTGCTGAAGGACTGGGACGAGGGCGGTCCGACCGTGCTGCGCGCGGGCGGCCTGAGCGTGCGCGATCTCAAGCGCACCGCCGTCGCCCTGGACGTGTCCGAGCCGGTCGCCGCCTTCTGGGTCGAACTCGCCTACGCGGCCGGGCTGCTGGCCTGTGACGGCGACGTCGAGGAGCGGTTCGCGGCGACCCCCGCGTACGACGAGTGGCGGGAACGGGCCGCCGCCGACCGCTGGGCGCGGCTGGCCCGGGCGTGGCTGTCGGCGACGCGGACGCCGGGTGTGGTCGGCGGGCGGGACGCGAAGGACCGCACGCTGTCCGCGCTCGGCCCGGGCCTTGACCGCTCGGCCGCCCCGGAGGTACGGCGCCGCGTGCTGTCCCTGCTGGCCGGACTGCCGGAGGGAGCCGCCCCGGCCGCCGAGTCGGTCCTGGCGCGGCTTCGCTGGGAGCGTCCGCTGCGCGGGCCGCAGCGCGACCACGACCACGGTCTGCGTGAACGCCTCGCGCGGTGGACGCTGTCCGAGGCCGAGCTGCTGGGCGTCACCGGGCGGGGCGCGCTGTCCGCGCACGGGCGGGCGCTGCTCGGCGCGCCTCCCGCCCCGGCCCCGGCACGGCCGGCCGGATCCACCGGCCCCGGCGACAAGCTGCCCGTCCACCATCACCACCGGGCCGACGCCGCCGGGGAGCCGGGAGCCGCCTCCCCCACCCCGATGTCCGCCGCCGAGCAGGAGGCCGCCGCGGCCGCCGCCGCCCGGCTGCTCGCGCCGCTCCTGCCCGAACCGCTGGACCACGTCCTGCTCCAGGCGGACCTGACGGCGGTGGCACCGGGCCCGCTGCAACGGCCGCTGGCGGACGTGCTCGGCGTGCTCGCCGACGTGGAGTCCAAGGGCGGCGCGACGGTCTACCGGTTCACCCCGGCCTCGGTGCGGCGCGCCCTGGACGCCGGCCGCACCGCCGCCGACCTGCACGCCTTCCTCGCCCAGCACTCCCGTACGCCGGTTCCGCAGCCGCTCGCGTACCTGATCGACGACGTGGCCCGGCGCCACGGGCACCTGCGGGTCGGTGCCGCGTCGGCCTATGTGCGCTGCGACGACGACGCGCTGCTGAACGAGATCCTCGCCGACAAGCGGTCCGCCGGGCTGCGCCTGCGCCGTCTGGCCCCGACCGTGCTGGCCACGCCGGCCGACCCGGCCACCCTGCTGGAGGGCCTGCGCGCGATGGGTTACGCCCCGGCGGCCGAATCCGCCGAGGGGGACGTCCTGATCGCCCGGGCCGACTCCCACCGCACCCCGCCGCGCACCGCCCCCGAACCGGTCCCGGACGGCCCGCCCGTCCCCGACACCACGCTGCTGTCGGCGGCCGTGCGTGCGATCCGGGCAGGTGACCTGGCCTCCACCGCGCCACGCAGACCGACCGCTTCGGCCGCGGCCGACGGCGACCTGCCCCGCACCAGCTCCGCCGAGACCCTGGCCACCATGCAGGCCGCCGTCCTCACCGGCGAGGTCCTGTGGATCGGCTACGTCAACGCCGAGGGCACCGCGGGCCAGCACGTCATCGCCCCCATCCGCGTCGAGGGCGGCTTCGTGACGGCGTACGACCACACGGCCGACGAGGTACGCACCTACCCCCTGCACCGGATCACGGGTGTGGCGGAGCTGGAGCCGGACGCCGGCTGAGGGCGCCGGAGTCCTGCAAGGTCCCGGTGCCGGTCCGGCCGTGCGGCCGTCCGGACGCCCGCACGTCGTGAGGCTGCCGGAGCTCGCCCACCTCAAGCTCTGGAAGTGGGCCCACATGCTCGGCTTCCGCGGCCACTTCTCCACCAAGTCACGCGCCTACTCCACGACCCTCGGCGCACTCCGCGACGTCCGCCGTGCTTGGCGTCTCGCCCAGGCCGAAGCCGCCCGTGCCCGCGCCGGCCTCCCCGCCACCGACGAGACGACCCTCGTCACCGCCTCCTCCTGGACCTACCTCAGCAGCGGCTACCGCCCTGGTGAGGAGTTCCTCGCAGCCCAGGTCCGCCACGACATAGCCCACACCCAACGCCTCAAGCAGGAGGGGGATTCCTCATGGCCAACAGCAAGACGACGTTCGTCGGCCGCTTCCACTGCGGCCAAGGCTCCTGGCGTGTCTCCACTGGGGCTGAGGAAGTCGCCACGGTCATCGGGCAGCTCTTCGGCAGGCAATCGCCGCCCCACGTCAGCTACGAAGCCGACCACTTCGAAGTGCTGCCCCGATCAACCTCCATGCGGGTCGTCATCTCCGGCCCCGAATCCATCAAGGCCGGGCTGCTGACAGCCGCACCCCGCTATGAACCCCAGCCCGGTACTCGCCTCTCGTTCCGCCTCGCCGACGCACACGCCCTCGGCGGCTTCCGCCTCAGTTCCGCCTCCTGGGACCTGGCGGAATCCGTCCCAAAGCTGAGGACGGCACTGTCCGAGACAGACGGGGACGCCCTCTGTGAACTCGCCGCAGAGACAGTTGAGTTCACAACCCGCGATGGTGCGGCCCTGTCGTATTGCCGCCCCTCTATCAAGGTCATCGGCCCCTGGCGCAACCCCGACCAGTACGCCACCTAAGCTCGCAGCCACGGAGCGTCACGGAGTCCACGTAGGTTTCCGAAGCTCGATCGCCGGTTACCGAAAGTCATTTTCGGCGCGGTACGGCTCCGTCCTGCCAGCGGTACAGGTCACGCAGCAGGGAAATCTCAGCGCCGTGATGGATCAGCTCCCTGTTGACGTGCAGGACTCTGTTCTCCATGGGAAACCGCTCGGGACCCACCGTGGGCGGATTCTCCAGGTCAGCGTCCGAGAGCTCGCGGACCCCCGCGTTCCATCTCCCATACATCTCATCGAGCTGCTTCAGCGCCTCGTCAGCGGTCCCCGCGTAGGCGAATGTCCCGGAGTCGACGTCCTGGCCGCCGAAGTACCATCCGACCCGATAGCCCAGGCAGGAGACGATGATGTGTGCCAGCCGCCAGGCAATCGTGGTCACCGGCGCCGGCTCCGGGCCAGGGGACGCGAAGTCCATCGCCCACTCTCCCGAACCTTCCGACATCGGTGCGGCCGACGTGCCACGTGGGCGGATGCTCCAGCAGCCGCGCACCGGCTCCCAGAAGTACTCCTCGTCGGTAAGACCCTCCAGCCGTGGCCGCAAGTTCTTGCGCCAGTACCAGTCCGACTGCTCCGCGAGCCGTTCGCTTCTTGTCATTGCCGCACACTACAAACTACGAAGATCTTGCAGCGACCCTCGCGGACGCTGTCGCCGGCCGTGGGCCGCCCGAGATCAGCATGAGTATCCCGGGCAAGCGCCACGCCAGAGCCACCGACCTGCATGTTCGAAGATGGCGAAGACTCCCTGAACACGCAGCGGCGCCCCCACCTCGTCCGTCCGGTGGGGGCGTCGCTGCGGGTGTCCGGTGACGTCGGCGTCAGCCCTGGCTGTCAGCCGCCTCGGTCTCCTGTTCGCTCTCCTTCGCCGCTGCCGCCCGCCGAAGATGCCCCTCCTCGCCGAAGTACACCGACAGACGCGACGTGTCCAGCTTCTTGCCGCCGCGCCTCGCGGGTGCGGGTGCAACCTCCACGTAGCCGCCCGCGTTCAACAGCAGATCTCGCTTACCGGCCACGTCCGAGCGCTTCCACTGCTCGGCGTGCGTCTCTCCGGTCGGCTCCGCCTTCACGCCGCCCGGCTTCGCCGTTCGCTGCCTCTCCTTCAGGGTCGCCAGTCGCTCCTCCAGCATGGCGTACTGCTCCGCGTACCTGATCGCTCCGTCATCGCCCCTGAACAGGCCCCGGTCGTAGCGATCCTTTCGCAGATCGGCCAACGCTTCCTCGGCCTGTCTGATCTGCGGGCGGAAGTCCTCGCCCGCCTCCTGGACCATCCGCATCACGGAGAGGTGCCCGTACTTCGCGAGGAACTGCTCGGTTTCGTACTCCTCGGTGGTCACCCCCGCCACGGTCGGCCCGTAGCACCTCACGTCCGGCTTCTCCTCCCCCTTCGCCGCCCGCTGGCGGTACTTCAGAGGGCCGATGCACCGGTACCGAAGCTGACCGTTGCGCCCGCTGAAGGTGCACATGCGCTCGCCGCAGACTCCGCAGTGCATGATGCCGCGCAGCAGAGACGTCCCCTCCCGGCGCTTCTCACCGGGATTGGCCCGGCGCTCCAACTCGTCCTGGAGCGTCTGCCAGGTGTCCGTGTCGAGGATCGGCGGGCGGTCGACCAGGGGCAGACCGTCCGTCCGCAGGATCGGCTTTCCGTCCTCGATGACCTGGCCGAGCAACTGGGGGTTGCCCAGCAGGCTGCGCAGCGTCGTCGTGTACCACTGCTTGGAGTCGCTGCGCTTGCCCGTGGTCTGGCGTGACGTGTGGCCGGGAGAGGGGACACCCTCCTTGTTGAGGTCGTTGATGATCTGCATGAGGGAGTCCTTGGCCAGGACCCGTTCCACGATCTTCCTGATCGTCTTGGCCTCGTCCTCGTTGACCGCGAGAACCTTGCCCGCCCCGTTGGGATTGGGGACGACCATGTACCCGTACGGGACCCGGCCGCCGGTGTAGCGGCCCTCGCGGCGCAGGTGCACGTGCGCGCTGGACACCCGCATCCCGATGGTGTCGGACTCCAGCTCGGCGAAGACCGCGATCACCTTCGCCATGGCCCGGCCCATGGACGACGTGAGGTCGAGCGGCTCCGTCGCCGACGCGAGCGCCACACTCTGGTGCTCGGCGAGCCGCATGATCTCCGCGAAGTCGACCGTCGAGCGTGCGAGCCGGTCGATCTTGAAGAACACGATCACGTCCAGCGCGGCGAGCCTGGTCAGAATGCGTTGCAGCCCTGGCCGGTCGAGGCCCCGCGAGAAGCCGGAGACGTCGATGTCTTCCTCGACGACTATGACGTTCCAGCCACGTGCCTCACACAACGCCTCGCAAGCCGCTCTCTGGCGCTCAGGAGAAGTCGTCTCGTCCGTTTCACGCGATAGGCGAACATAGATAGCGGCGCGCATCCCCGGCGCGCTGGCCGGAACGCCCTTTCGGCGCCGGGCACGGGGCATGGCCCGAGCCGTGGCAGGTGCGGTGTCTGCCACGCTGACGATCTTATCCGTGGAGGTATGCGTGTCCTGCCTAATCGTCCAGTCCGACAAGACCCTGCTCCTGGAGGTCGACCACGAGCAGGCCGACGACTGCCGCCGCGTCATCGCGCCCTTCGCCGAGCTGGAGCGGGCGCCCGAGCACATCCACACCTACCGGGTGACCCCGCTGGGCCTGTGGAACGCGCGGGCTGCCGGCCACGACGCCGAGCAGGTCGTGGACGCCCTGGTGCAGTACAGCCGCTACCCGGTGCCGCACGCCCTGCTCGTCGACATCGCCGAGACGATGGACCGGTACGGGCGGCTGACCCTCAGCAAGCACCCGGCGCACGGGCTGGTGCTGACCACCACCGACCGGCCGGTGCTGGAGGAGGTCCTGAAGTCCAAGCGGATCGCCCCGCTGGTGGGGAACCGCATCGACGCCGACACCGTGGCCGTGCACCCCTCCGAGCGCGGGCAGATCAAGCAGGTGCTGCTGAAGCTGGGCTGGCCCGCCGAGGACCTGGCCGGGTACGTCGACGGCGAGGCGTACCCGATCGAGCTGGCCGAGGACGGCTGGGCGCTGCGGCCCTACCAGAAGCAGGCCGTGGAGAACTTCTGGCACGGCGGCAGCGGTGTGGTCGTGCTGCCCTGCGGGGCCGGAAAGACCCTGGTCGGCGCGGGCTCGATGGCGCAGGCCAAGTCCACCACCCTGATCCTCGTCACCAACACCGTCTCCGCCCGGCAGTGGAAGCACGAGCTGGTGAAGCGGACCTCGCTGACCGAGGACGAGATCGGCGAGTACAGCGGGACCAGGAAGGAGATCCGGCCGGTCACCATCGCCACGTACCAGGTCCTCACCACCCGGCGGAAGGGCGTCTACCCGCACCTGGAGCTGTTCGACTCCCGGGACTGGGGGCTGATCGTCTACGACGAGGTGCACCTGCTGCCCGCACCGGTCTTCAAGTTCACCGCCGATCTGCAGGCCCGGCGGCGGCTCGGGCTGACCGCGACGCTGGTGCGCGAGGACGGCCGTGAGTCCGACGTGTTCTCCCTGATCGGCCCGAAGCGGTTCGACGCGCCCTGGAAGGAGATCGAGGCGCAGGGCTACATCGCGCCCGCCGACTGCGTCGAGGTCAGGGTGAACCTGACCGACTCCGAGCGGCTGGCCTACGCCACCGCCGAGACCGAGGAGAAGTACCGCTTCTGCGCCACCACCGCGACCAAGCGGAAGGTCACGGAGGCGATCGTGCGCCGCTTCGCCGGGCAGCAGATCCTCGTGATCGGGCAGTACATCGACCAGCTCGACGAGCTGGGCGAGCACCTGAACGCCCCGGTCATCAAGGGCGAGACGTCCAACGCCCAGCGGGAGAAGCTCTTCGACGCCTTCCGCGAGGGCGAGATCAACGTGCTCGTGGTGTCGAAGGTGGCGAACTTCTCCATCGACCTGCCGGAGGCGACGGTCGCGATCCAGGTCTCGGGCACCTTCGGCTCGCGCCAGGAGGAGGCCCAGCGCCTGGGCCGCGTGCTGCGCCCCAAGGCCGACGGCCACCAGGCCCACTTCTACTCGGTGGTCGCCCGCGACACGATCGACCAGGACTTCGCCGCGCACCGCCAGCGCTTCCTGGCCGAACAGGGCTACGCCTACCGGATCATGGACGCGGACGAGCTGCTGGCCGGGGAGGCCTGACCGGTACGGAGCCGTCGCCGCCCCGTCCGAGCCGCCCCGAGGCACTCGCCGCCAGCAGGGCCAGCCCCAGCAGGGCGTAGGGCGAGGCGAGCGGCTCCTGCCACCACGGCAGGCGCAGGTCCAGGTCACCGGCGTGCGGGACGAGCCACAGCGTGCGGGCCGTGAACACGAGCGCGGTGAGGGCCGCCCACGCGCGGTGCCCCTCGGCCAGGAGCACGACGGTCAGCGGGACGCACCACACCCAGTGGTGGGACCAGCTGATCGGGGAGACCAGCAGCGCGGTGAAGGCGGTCACCAGGACACCCCACCGCTCGCCGGGGGCCCGGCGGGCCAGCCACAGGCCGGCGGCGGCCACCGCGAGGGCCGGCAGCAGCCAGGCGAGCCCGGGATCGGGGTCGCGCAGCAGGCGGGCGATCAGGCCCTGGAGGGACTGGTTGTCGACGATCCACAGTTTCCCCACTCGGTCGGTCTCGAAGACGTGACGGGTCCAGTAGGCGAGGCTCGCCGCGGGTTCGGCGAGCACGCCCACGAGGACGGTCCCCGCGAAGGCGGCCGCGGCGGTGGCCGCCTCGCGTCCGCGCCCGCGCAGCAGCAGGTAGACGGCGAAGAGCCCCGGGGTGAGCTTGATGCCGGCCGCGAGGCCGATCGCGGCGCCCCTGCCGCGCGCGCCGGGCGGCCGGGTGAGGTCCCGCAGCACCAGGCAGGCGAGGGCGAGGTTGATCTGCCCGTAGCGGAAGGTCTGGAAGACCGGTTCGCACCACAGGGCGAGGGCCGTCGCGGTGCACAGCGTCGCGGGCCCGGCCGGGCGGCCCACCAGGCGCGCGGACAGGTGGACGAACCAGGCCAGCAGGAGCGCGTTGCCCGCGAGGAAGGCCGGCTTCAGCAGCGGCACGGGAAGCAGTGCCGTCGGCACGAACAGCACCGCCGCGAACGGGGGGTAGGTGGCCGGGAGGTGCCCCGCTGTGACCGCGAAGCCGTACAGGTCGCGGCCGTGGAGGACGGCCGCGCCCTCGGCCCGGTACACCAGCGCGTCCGGCATCGGCAGGCGCAGGAAGGCGAACACGGCGCCCAGCGCGAGGAAGGAGACGGCGAGGAGGGCCGGGGGCGTCGCCGCGTGTGACCGGAGGGCCACCGTCCGTTCTGTCACGGACCGACCCTAAAGGGTCACTTGCGGCGTATGCCCGCTTCCTCGCCGTACTCCCCGAGGATGATCACGTCGAACACCGCCCCCGCGAACACCTTCACGGCGTGCAGGGTGTCGCCCAGACGGTGGTGGTGGCTGCCCTGGACAGCCGTGGCACCGGCCGGGCGAGCGGCGGGTGCCGGATGGATGGTCGCTGCACTCATGACTCAAGAATGGATCCCGGAGCACCTGGTCGGCATCGGTCTGCGGAGTCAACCTTCCTGCCCTTCGCGTACCCCTCTGGAGGGAGCCCGTCCCCTACACCGGGCGGACTGCTTCCCCTAGGGGACCCGGCCGGGCCCTGGCCCGGCGCCCTGGCGTGACGCCTTGGCCGGACACCCCGCCGAACGCCCTGGCCGGACAGATCCACCCGACGGATCCACCCAGCGCGCCCACCCGACAGGCCCACCCGACGGGTCCGTCCGGCCGCTCCGCCCGGCCGCTCCGCCCGGCGGGCCGCCCGGCGGCCCGCCGGAAAAACGGTTGGCCCTCCCTACCCCCCGCCCTCTACAATCTCCGCTCTTGCCCGCCTCCCCACGGAGTGCCGCCGACCGGACGGAAACCGGCCGGCAGTTCCCGCGCGCCCGCGCCGCACGGCACCGCGTCACCCGCCGCCGCGCGCACGGCACCGCGCCGCGCCGCCTGTCCCGTAGGTCTTCCGGAGGCACCCCCTTGTCGTCGTCCACGCCCACCGACCCCGAAGCACGTCCCGCGGCACCCCGGACGGCCGCGGCAGCGGCCACCGCGCCCCCCGGGGACGACCCGCTCGCCCGTGAGCGGTCCCACCTGAGCGACTCCCGCACCGCCCTGCGCGCCATGCGCGAGGACGTCCAGTCGCTCGACATCCGCGACGTCAGCGCGAACTGGGTCAACGCCGAGGTGCTCGCCCGCCAGATCGACGAGCGCATCAAGGCGCTGGCCGACCTGAGCGACACCCCGCTCTTCTTCGGCCGCCTCGACTACCTGCACGCCCCCGGCGCCGACCAGGCCGAAGGGGCCGACGGCGAGCGCTTCTACATCGGGCGGCGGCACGTGCACGACGCCGACGGCGACCCCATGGTCATCGACTGGCGCGCGCCGGTCTCGCAGCCGTTCTACCGGGCGTCGAAGAAGGACCCGATGGACGTCGGGCTGCGCCGCCGCTTCGGGTACACCGGCGGCGACCTCACCGCCTACGAGGACGAGCACCTGTCGGACCCGGCCGATCCGTCAGAGGCCGCCACCACCAGCAAGCTGCTCCAGCAGGAGATCGAACGCCCGCGCGTCGGCCCGATGCGCGACATCGTGGCGACCATCCAGCCCGAGCAGGACGAGATCGTCCGCTCCGGCCTGGGCGGCACCGTCTGCGTCCAGGGCGGCCCGGGCACCGGGAAGACCGCCGTCGGCCTGCACCGGGTCGCCTACCTCCTCTACGCCCATCGCGAGCGCCTGGCCCGCACCGGCACCCTCGTCATCGGCCCGAACCGGTCCTTCCTGCACTACATCGAGCAGGTGCTCCCGGCCCTCGGCGAGCTGGCCGTCCAGCAGGCGACGGTGGACGACCTGGTCGCCCACGCCGAGGTGCGCGGCACGGACGACGCGGCGGCGGCGCTGGTCAAGGGCGACGCGCGCATGGCCGAGGTGCTGCGCAGGGCGCTGTACTCGCACGTCACGATGCCCGCCGAACCGGTCGTGGTGGTACGCGGTTCGCGCCGCTGGCGCGTCCCGGCGTACGAACTGGAGGTACTGGTCCGGGAGTTGCTGGACCGCGGCATCCGCTACGGGGCGGCCCGCGAGGCCCTGCCGCAGCGCATCGCGCACGCCGTGCTGGTGCAGATGGAGCGGGCGGGCGAGGCCCCCGACGACCGCGTGCAGGACACCGTGGCCCGCAACACCGCGGTCAAGGCCGCCGTGAAGGCCGTCTGGCCGCCGGTCGACCCGGCCAAGCTGGTGCTGCGGCTGCTCACGGACGCCGAGTTCCTCGCCGAGCACGCCGCGGGGGTCCTCACCGAGGAGGAGCAGAAGACGGTCCTGTGGGCGAAGCCCGTGCGGTCGGTGAAGTCCGCCAGGTGGTCGGCGGCCGACACCGTGCTGATCGACGAGGCCACCGACCTGGTGGAGCGCACCCACTCCCTGGGGCACGTGGTCCTGGACGAGGCACAGGACCTCTCCCCGATGCAGTACCGCGCGGTCGGCCGGCGCTGCACCACCGGCTCCGCGACCGTCCTCGGCGACCTGGCGCAGGGCACCACGCCGTGGGCGACCCGCACCTGGGAGGAGGCCCTGGCCCACCTCGGCAAGACCGAGGGCGTCATCGAGGAGCTGACGGCCGGTTTCCGCGTGCCGACGGACGTCATCACGTACGCCTCCCGACTGCTGCCGCACATCGCGCCGGGGCTGACGCCGGTCGCCTCGGTCCGGGAGAACCCGGGCTTCTTCCGGGTCCGGGCCGCCGAGGGGGACGCCGACGTGGTCGCCGCCTGCGAGGAACTGCTGCGCCACGAGGGGTCGACCGGCCTGATCGCCGCCGACGCCCGGATCCCGGCCCTGGCCGAGGCCCTGGCCGCGGCGGGTCTGACCCACCTCTCCCCGGGCGAGGAGACGACGGCCGAGACCCGGCTGACCCTGGTCCCGGCCTCCCTCGCCAAGGGCCTGGAGTACGACTACGTGGTCCTCGACGAGCCGCAGGCCGTGGTCGACGGCGAGCCGGACGAACGGACCGGCCTGCGCCGCCTGTACGTGGCGCTCACCCGTGCCGTGTCAGGCCTGATCGTGACCCACACGGCACCGCTCCCCGCGCAACTGGCCTGACCGACCCGGCGGTTCGTACGGCCCGCACGGCTCCTCACCGCTCGGACCGCGAGCTGCGGTTCGTACGGCCCGCACGGCTCAGAGCGCGAGCTGCGGGGCCGTCTGCCCGTCCAGGACCGAACGCCACTGCGCGACCGCGTCGGCGCAGACCGCTCCGGCCCAGCCGCCGGAGCGGGCGGCGCCGCCGATGTGGAAGGCGTCGATCCCGGCGGCGCGCAGCGGCGGCACGTGTTCCAGGCGCAGTCCGCCGCCGACCATGATCCGCTGCTCGTAGCCGGGGTGTCCGCCGCGCGCCGCCTCGGCGACCAGCGTGGGCAGTCCGCTGTCCACGCCGCCCGCCGAGCCCGCGGTCAGGTACGTGTCGAGGCCCGGCAGCCCGTCCAGCTGCTTGCGCACCGCGTCGCGGTCGGCGGAGCTGTCGATCGCCCGGTGGAAGGTCCAGGGGCAGCCGGCCAACTCGGTGACCACGCGTTCCACGGCCGCCATGTCGACCAGTCCGTCCGCGTCCAGGAACCCGAACACGAACTCCTCGGCGCCCGCGGCCCGCATGTCGCGCACGGTTTCCGCCAGCCTGTCCAGGCCCCCGGCGCCGCCCGCGGCGAACCCGTCCGCGAGGCGCACCATCACGCGCAGCGGGATGTCGACGGCGGCGCGGATCGCGGCGACGGTCGCGACCGGCGGGGTGAGCCCGTCGGCCGCCATGTCGGTGACCAGCTCTAGGCGGTCCGCGCCTCCGGCCTGGGCGGCGATCGCGTCCCCGGCGTCGAGGGCGATCACCTCCAGGACTGCACGCATGCTCATAGGACCCCTTTCCTCGGTTTCCCCTGGGGCTTGACAGGTCTAGTCCAATATCAGGGTACGCCGGATGGGTCCCCGGGCGCAGAAGCGGTCAGCAGAACGGTGAACGGGTCAGGAGAACGGGCCGGCGAGCCCGCCGGCAGGACCTGTCGGAAGGGACCTGTCGGAAGGACTTGCGAGAAGGACCTGTCGGCAGGACCGTTCGCAAGACCCGTCGGCGGAACCGGTCGGCGCAACCCGTCACCCGAAGATGTTCAGCTCGCCCTCCCGCGCGCCCGCCAGCTCGTAGCCCCTCTCGTGCACCGGGCGTCCCGCGCAGAGCCGTACGAGCGTGGCGGCGTCGCCGATGTAGCGCGCCGGGGTCCGCTCGCCGCTCACGTCTCCGAGCCGCAGCGGCTCGTCGACGTCGTCCAGGTCGGCGTGGAGCGGCAGGTGCCCGCTCTCCCGGGTGAGGCGCGCGAGCAGCGGCAGCGCGTACGGCAGCCCCGCCCCGGCGTACGCGCCCGGCGCACCGAAGGCCTCGCGCACGTCACCTGCGTGCACCCACTCGCCCAGGGCGAGCTTGTCCAGCGCCCCGCCCGCCCGCGCGATCAGCGGCCCGGCCTCGCCCATCCCGCGCTCCAGCTCGTCCACCACCCGCGCGTGGGTCCAGTCGGCCCGCTCGGCGATGTCCCGCGCGTTGGACTCGGGCGAGAAGACGCCCTTCTCGAACCGGCTCTCCACCACCCGGGTGAGCGCGGCGGAGCAGTGCGCGAGCACGTCCCGCACCGTCCACCCCGGGCACCCGGCGGCCGGCAGCGCGAAGTCGGCCTCCGGCCGCGCCCGCAGCAGCGGGATCAGCGCGTCCCGCTCCATGGTGAGCAGCCGCCCGGGCAGCTCGGGGTCACGTACCTCGTGCAGCAGGTCAGCAGAAGTCATGGGGTCCACGCTAGGGGTTTCGTCCCCTCCCGCGACGGGAGAATGAGCGCATGGCCGATCACGTCGACATCGACGCCCTGCGCATCCGATGGACCCGTGCCCTCGAGGGCGCCCGTGGCCCCGGTGGCGGACCGGACCCGGTGCCCTACGCGGACAACCTGCTCGCCCGCTGGCGGGAGCCGCAGCGGCGCTACCACACGCTCACCCACCTCACCACGGTCCTGGACCACGTCGACGTACTGGAGGAGTACGCCGAGGACCCGGACGTGGTCCGGCTCGCCGCCTGGTTCCACGACGCCGTCTACCTGCCCGAACGCTCCGAGAACGAGGAGCGCTCGGCACGGCTGGCCGAGCGGGCGCTGGCCGAGGCCGGGGTGCCGGCCGCGAAGACCGCCGAGGTGGCCCGGCTGGTCCGCCTCACCGTCGGCCACGACCCGGCCGGCGACGACAGCGACGGCCAGGTGCTGTGCGACGCCGACCTGGCGATCCTGGCCGCGCCGCCGTCGGCGTACGCCGCCTACACGGCCGCCGTCCGCGAGGAGTACCACTTCGTCCCCGGCGACGCCTTCCGCGAGGGCCGCTCCGCGATCCTGCGCCGGCTCCTCGCCCAGCCCCTGCTGTTCCGCACCCCCTACGGCCAACGCCACTGGGAGGCGACGGCGCGCTACAACCTCGGCGGGGAACTGGATCTGCTGACGCGGTGACCTCGACCTGAGTAGCGTCGCACACGCCCGCTCCCTCCAGGAAGGATCACGTTCCGTGAGCGGACTGCCCGCGACCGGAAGTTCCTGCCGAGCCACCGCCGCTGCGGACGCTCGGCGAGGTACGCGAGGTACGGGCCGCACTCGCCGCCGGACTCGGCTTTCCCGGCGCCCCGGCCCGCCTCGTAGCCGAACTGGCGGCCACCTTGAACCGTGTGGACTTCACGGACCCGCGCGAGGTGTCCGAGCTGACAGTCTGCTACTCCGGTCTCGGGGAACATCGGTACAGCGGTTGACGCTGAGAACGATCATGGTCAGGGCGTGAGTGCGCTGATCCGGTTCTCGTACTCTCGGCGGGCCTTGCGCTGGGCCGGGACCGCGAGCGCCCTGCCCGCCGTCGAGCGGTTGGCAGAGGGCGAGGAGCCGGCAGTGCACGGCCGGGAGTGCGGTGACGCGCAGGGTGTGGCCCTGGCCGCGCCGCACGACTCCCCCCGGGCGAGCGCGGCCCGCCTGGGCCGGGCTTAGTCGAGGAGCGCGCGGAACTTCGGACGCCGGAGCGGGTGGAGGCGGCTGGAGGTGCCGCCGTCCTCCTCGAAGACGACCGGGCCCTCGATGCCGGCCTCGTCCAGGACGAGATTCTGCCGGGCGGTCGACTGCTGGTCGGTCGAGACCGGTTTGTAGACCGGGTTCGCCACCGAGGGCCCCTTCCGTACGGAGGGGCGGACTTCACCCGTCGTCAAACCCTGTCAGCGATCACCATCGGATCTGATTGGATTCGCGGCGTTGCGGGCCCCCGCCTTGCACGGATTCATCGGACGCGTCGGCCGCCTGTCGTCAAACGATCGTTCGCCGACATTCGACATCCCTGCGAAGGCGCGTGCGAATACCTCGCGCCTGGTTGACGCACCCGACAGCGAGATGCTCCCGGTGATCAGCCTGTCTCCCCACCCGTCCCCTCAGGGGCCGGCTCCGGCAGTTCGGCCGTGACGGCGCGGACGGTGTCCCGGAGCCAACGCTGCCCCAGGTCGCCGTCGAGGCGCGGGTGCCAGGCCATCTGGTAGTGCAGTGGGCGGATCTCCTCGGGCGCGGGCAGGATCCGGATCCCGGTGTCCGGGCGCTGCTGCGCGAGCAGCCTCGCGGGCAGGGTGAGGATCAGCCGGGTGCCCAGGACGGAGTGAGCGGCCAGGGAGTGGTAGGGCACGGTCAGCCCGGCCCGGCGGCGGGCCCCGAGGCCCTCCAGGCGCCCCTCGATCGCAGTCTGGCGTTCGTCGGTGGTGCCGACGATCACGTGAGCGGCGTTCAGATACTCCTCCAGGGCGATCTCCGGTTGCTCGGCCAGCGGGTGGTCCGCGGACAGGACGCAGACAAACCGGTCGTCGAACAAGTGCTCCGTGCGCAGCACGGCGACCGGCCCCGGCCCGGCATAGAACACCAGGTCGACGACGCCTCGGTCGAGATCGTCGTAGATGGCGTTGTGCCACGTGCGGAAATGCAGCGTGGAGCGCGGCGACTCCTGGAAAACGCGCTGGAAGACCGCGGGGGCGAACACCCGGGCGTAGTCGGTCCCGGCGACCCGGAATGCCTCGGCGGCCACGGCAGGGTCGAACTCCTCGGGGGCGAACAGGCTTTCCAGCCGCGGCAGCACCGCTCGCAGCTGGCGCTGCACGCGCTCGGCTCGTGGGGTGAGCCGGTAGCCGCCCGGCGCGCGCACCAGCAGCTCGTCGCCGAGCGTGTCGCGTAGCCGCTGCAGCGCCCGGCTCATCGCCGGCTGGCTCATCCCGGCGAGTTCGGCGGCGTGCGAGACGTGCCGTTCCTCCAGCAGTGCGGCCAACGGAGCCAGCAGATTCAGGTCGACCCGTTCGATATGCACCATCCACATAATGTAAATGAATTCCATGCATTAGACAAATACGTGTGCGAGGCGGAGGGTGGATCACGTCGCCGGGCAAATCGCCCGCGAACGGCCTCATCACAACGGGCATCCGTCCGGATGCCGGGATCGGAGCAGTCATGGACGGCGCGACAGCGGAGAACGGATCCTGCCGGCCCACGGTGGCCGTGGTGGCCGGCGGTTCGGGCGGCATCGGCGGCGCGGTCGCGCGCCGGCTGGCCGCGGACGGTACGGCCGTCGTAGTCCACTACGCGGGCAGCGCGGCCAAGGCCGAGGCGATCGTCGAGTCGATCACCGCGGCCGGGGGCACGGCAATGGCCCACTCCGGCGACGTCGCCGAGCCGGCGGAGATGGCGGAGCTCTTCGACGCCGCGGAGGCGCGTTTCGGCGGCATCGACGTCGTCGTCAACACCGCGGGGATCATGCTGCTCGCCCCGTTCACCGAGATGACGCTGGACGACTTCGACCGCATGCACCGGGTCAACGTCCGGGGGACCTTCGTCGTCTCCCGGCTCGCCGCCCGCCGACTGCGCCCCGGCGGCTCGCTGATCAACTTCTCCACCTCGATCACCCGGCTTCAGCAGCCCGGCTACGGCGGCTACGCGGCCACCAAGGGCGCGGTTGAGGCCATGACCCTGATCCTGGCCCGCGAGCTGCGCGGCCGGGACGTCACCGTCAACGCGGTCGCCCCCGGGCCGACCGCGACGCCGCTGTTCGTCGAGGGCAAGAGCGAGGAGCTGATCGCCCGGATCGCCGCCGCCGCACCCCTGGAGCGGCTCGGCACCCCCGAGGACATCGCCGAGGCGGTGGCCTTCCTGGCCGGGCCCGGCGGCCGCTGGATCAACGGCCAGGTGCTGTACAGCAACGGCGGTATCGCCTGACCTCTCGATCCCGCCCCACCCCACCTCACCGATCGGAAGACCACCATGTCAACCGTCCTCATCACCGGTGCCGGCACCGGCATCGGCAACCTGACCGCGCGGGCGCTCGCCCGGGCCGGCCACCGCGTCTACGCCTCGATGCGAGCCCCCGGCACCCGCAACGCCGCCCGCGCCCAGGAACTCAACCGCCTGGCAGCGGCCGAACGGCTCGACCTGCACGTGGTCGAACTCGACGTCACCTCGCAGGAATCCGCCGACCACGCGGTGGCGGCCGTGCTCGACGACGCGGGCGCGTTTGACGTCGTCGTCCACAACGCCGGTCACCTGGTCACCGGATATGTCGAGGCGTTCACCGCCGAGGAGATCGCCCACCTGATCGACGTCAACGCCCTCGGCGTCCAGCGGCTGAACCGGGCCGTGCTGCCGCACCTGCGCGCCCAAGGCCACGGCACCCTCCTCTACGTGGGCAGCACCATCCCGGTGACCACCCCGCCGTTCCTCGGCCCGTACGTGGTCTCCAAGGCGGCCATGGACGCGCTGGCGCTGGTGACCTCCTACGAGGTGGCCCCGCTCGGCGTCGAGACCGTGATCGTCATGCCGGGTGCCTTCACCCAGGGCACCGACCACTTCCCCAAGGCGGCACGGCCCACGGACACCACCGATGTCGCCGCCGGGTATCGGGCCCTGGACCCGTTGGCCGCACGCAACGAGGAAGCCACCGGAGATCTGTTCACCCCGGGCACGCAGGCCGACCCGGTGGTGGTCGCCGAGGAGATCACCAGGATCCTGGCCCTGCCCTTCGGCGAGCGCCCCTTCCGCAGCGTGGTGGACCTGACCAACTCGATGGTGGAGCAGGCCAACTCCGCGGTACTGGAAGCCCGTACGGACTTCGTGCGGCGCATGGGCTTCGAAAAGGTCCTGCACGTCGCCCGGGCGTAGGCCGCCCCGCACCCCTCCCTCCGCCAACCACTGCCCCTCGCAAGGACTCAATGACATGACCTGTGATCAGCTGAATGCCGTCTCCGACCTGCTGCGGAACTCCCCGCTGGACCTGGGCGGCGACGTCGAGAAGATGCGCCGCGTCTTCGACGAGATGCTGGGCTCCGCGCCGCTGCCCGACGACGTCCGCACCCGGACCATCGAGCTGGGCGGGGTGCCCGCCGTCGAGGTGCGGGCCGGCGCCGCGCCGCCGGCCCGCACCGTGCTGTACTTCCACGGCGGCGCCTACGCGATGGGTTCGGCCGCCGCCAGTGTCGGCCTGGTTTCCGAGATAGCCCGGCGCGCCGCGGCCACCGTCCTCTCCGTCGACTACCGGCTCGCCCCCGAGCACCCCTTCCCGGCCGCCGTCGACGACGCCCTCACCGCCTACCGGGCGCTGCTCGACGGGGGTGTCCCGGCCGGGTCGGTCGCGGTCACCGGAGAGTCGGCCGGTGGCGGACTGGCCCTCGCCCTGCTGCTGGCGATCCGGGACGCGGGGCTGCCGCAGCCGTCGTCCGCGACGGTTCTGTCCCCGTGGGCGGACCTGACCCAGTCGGGCGGCACCATGTCGACCCGGGCGGAGGCGGATCCGGCGCTCACTCGCCGGGCCCTTCAGGTCCGGGCCGCCGACTACCTCGCCGGGGCGGATCCGCGCACCCCGCTCGCCAGCCCGCTCCACGCCGATCTGCGCGGACTGCCGCCGCTGCTGATCCAGGCCGGCGCCCGGGAGATCCTGCTCGACGACGCCCTGCGGCTGGCCGCCCGGGCCGCCCGCGCCGACATCCCGGTCACCTTGCAGACCTTCCCCGGGGCACCGCACGTCTTCCAGGGCTTCGCCCCCCTCGTCGAGGAGGCCGCGCGCGCCCTTGACCACGTCGCCGCCTTCCTCAACAGCCACATCCACCCGGAGGGCTGACCCATGCGAGCCGTACGCTTCCACCGCTACGGAGACATCGACGTGCTCGGCGTCGAGGACGTCGAACCGCGTCCGCTCGGCCCCCACGACGTCCTGGTCCGGGTACGGGCCGCCGGCATCAACCCGGGCGAGGCCAAGATCCGCACCGGGGCCCTGCACGAGCACTTTCCTGCGACGTTCCCTTCCGGACAGGGCAGTGACCTGGCCGGTACCGTCACCGCGACCGGGTCCGCAGTGGCCGGTTGGGCACCGGGGGACCCGGTCCTTGGCTGGTCCTGGGAGCGGTCCAGCCACGCCGAGTACGTCGTCGTCCCGGCGGACCAGCTCGTCCGCAAGCCCGAGACGCTCCCCTGGGCCGCTGCAGGCGCCCTCTACGTCGCGGGCAGCACCGCCTGGGCAGCCGTCGCTGCGGTCGCCCCGCAGGCCGGGGAGACGGTCGTGGTCAGCGGGGCCACGGGTGGGGTCGGCAGCTTCGCCGTTCAACTCCTGCGCCTGCGCAGGGCGCGCGTGGTGGCGGTCGCCTCGGCACGGCACCAGGACTGGCTGGAGTCCCAAGGCGCCGCCCTCGTCGGCTATGGAAGCAGGGTCGACGAACGCCTTCGCCGGGCGATCGAAGGCGACGGCGGCGGCACAGCGCACGCCTTCCTCGACTTCCACGGCGGCGACTACCCGCGCATCGCGCTGTCCCTGGGGGTGCCGCCCGGCCGGGTCAACACGCTCGACTACGGCGCCGCCGCCGCGCTCGGCACCCGGTCGCACGGCAGCGCCGAGGGCACCGACCGGGCGGTCCTGGCCGAACTGGCCGGGCTGGCGGCGGTCGGCAGGATCGAGGCGCCGATCAGCCGGACCTACCCGCTGACCGAGGTCCGGGCGGCCTTCGCCCACCTGGAACACGACCACCCGTTGGGCAAGGTCGTCCTCCTGCCAAACGCCACCCCGGGCGGTATTGCCGGGGACGCGCGGGACGCAGCCGGGTGACGTTGGCTCAGGCCGGGCGAAGTCGCCCGGGAGTGCCCAGCGAAGAGCTCGTTCCCCTTCCGGCGGCGGCTCGGGCGCAGGGGCCGTACAGATCATCGCCCACCTCTTCCCCTATGGGAACTTAACCCGCGGCAACCTGATGCCGATCTTCGACAGCGCGGAACCCGGTGCGGACGAGAAGTGACGCCCGCCGCGTCAACGCCGAGAAACGTCCCCGGGGCAACAGTCCAGGCGGAGGGGCTCAGGGCCGTCAAGACGTCCTCCTCGACCGCGTCCCAGTCGGGCCCGTCCAGCAGGCGGGCCCGCGGGTTTGACCAGCGGTGCGAGGGCGAGGCGAAGACGTGCGTGGAGCGTCGCCGGGCGATCAGATCGCGGTCGACGTCGTCCAGGAAGAAGAACCGCTCCAGCTCGGGGCGGGTCGGCTCCTCGGCGAACTTCCCGTACGCCTCAGCCTGCTCATCAGTCAGAAACTCCACTGGCACGAGCGGACCGTAGCCAGCCCCGGCGCCCGCCCGGCGATCTTTCCGCGAACCCCAGCGGAGCCTCCAGCCGGTGTGCTGGCCGACCATGATCAATCTCAGCGCCGACCGCTGTACCGATGTTGCCCGAGGCCGTACTCGCTACCACTGGGTTCGCTGACGTCCGGCCGAAACGGTCGAAACCTGACAGGGCGCACACCCGCCTCCGGATTCCGGACCGAGACGTATTTGCGTTAGAGCGCACTCCAACTCCTAGGTTCCGACGCATGCGATACATCAAACTCGGAACGACCGGGCTGGAAGTCTCCGCCATCACCCTCGGCTGCATGAGCTTCGGCGAGCCGGACCGGGGCGGCGAGCCCTGGTCGCTGGGCGCGGACGCCAGCCGGGACATCATCAAGCAGGCCCTCGAGAGCGGCGTCAACTTCCTCGACACGGCCAATGGGTACAGCGCCGGAAGCAGCGAGGAGATCGTCGGCCAGGCGGTCAAGGACTTCACCCGGCGCGAGGAGGTCGTTCTCGCCACCAAGGTCTGGATGCGGATGCGCCCCGGCCCGAACGGCGCCGGGCTGTCCCGCAAGGCGATCTTCGCCGAGCTCGACGCCTCCCTGAAGCGACTGGGGACCGACTACATCGACCTGTACCAGATCCACCGCTGGGACTACGACACCCCGATCGAGGAAACCCTCGAGGCGCTGCACGACGCGGTCAAGTCCGGGAAGGTCCGCTACATCGGAGCCTCTTCCATGTACGCCTGGCAGTTCGCCAAGGCCCTGTACCTGGCTGACCTGAACGGCTGGACCCGGTTCGTGTCGATGCAGGACCACTACAACCTCATCCACCGAGAAGCAGAGCGGGAGATGCTCCCGCTCTGCGCCGACCAGGGCATCGGCGTGATCCCGTGGAGCCCGCTGGCGCGGGGCAGGCTGACGCGGGTCCGGGACATCGCCACGGCGCGTGCCGAGACCGACGAGGGCGGCAAGATCCTCTACCGCGACGGGGACCAGGCAGTGGCCGAGCGTGTCCACGAGATCGCGGGCAAGCGGGGTCTGTCCCCGGCCCAGGTCGCCCTGGCCTGGGTCATGCGCAACCCGGCGGTGACCTCGCCCATCGTCGGGGTCACCAAGCCGGCCCAGCTGGCCGACGCGGTCGCCGCGGTGGACGTCGAACTCGACGACGACGAGGCCGCCTACCTGGAGGAGCCCTACCAGCCGCACGCGGCCGCCTACCTGGAGGAGTCCTTCTACAAGCAGCGGCCTGTGGCGGGCTCCCGGTAGTCCGGGCTCCCGCCGGGCCTTCGACGAGTCCTCGGCCCCGGCCTGCACAGTCCTGTGGTCGGCCCGGCGGTGCTTGCGGGCGGTCGCGCGCAACTGCATGATCCGCGCGCTGCCCGCGGGCGCGGTGAGCAGGATGCCCGCCACCGCGGCCGGCAGCAGGGCCACGCTGACCGGTCTCGGCCGCGAGTGGCGGATCCAGTCCAAGGGCGTCGTGGTCCCGATCAACCACACTCGCCGCTGGGTCGTCGAGCGCACCAACTCCTGGTACAGCCGCGGCTTCGACCTCACCCTGTCCTGCACGGAACGTCGAGCGGTCGTCATCAACGCACTGCTCGCGTCGATGACCGAGATCATCGTGATCCGACGCCTCATCCGCGAAGCCTGGACCAGCCAACACTGGGACACACGGCCGGCCCGCCGGCCATGACGCCTTGTCCTCCACCCGTGGAATCTCTTACGTGCATCTCCCCCACCCGGCTCCGCCGACCTGTGCCATCGTGTCGGTGGTACCGGACGACACGGGGGACGAGGATGAACAGCCCTGACGCGCACCAGAGCACGATCCGCATACCCGCAGGCCGCCTCACCCTGGAAGGTGTCACCCCCGCCGCCGCGCGGGACCTGGCCGGTGGTGGGGACGGCGGGTTCCGGTGGGTGGCGGGCGGGCCCTTCGACGGCACGCGGGAGGCCGCCGGGATGCTCGTGAAGGCGTACGAGAGCGGGGTGCACCGGCCCGAATGGGGCATGTTCGCGCTGGTGCGGCGCGAGGACGGACGGGCGGTCGGCGGCATGGGCTTCCACGGCGCGCCCGACGAGGACGGCTGCGCGGAGGTCGGCTACGACCTGGCCCCTTCCGCCCGCGGCCACGGCTACGCCACCGAGGCGCTGCGCGCCCTGTCGGCGTGGGCGCTGGCCCGCGACGGCGTACGGCGGCTGTTCGCGACGGTGGAGCGGGACAACGGCCCCTCGCAGCGGGTGGTGACCCGCGCCGGTTACGTCCGGGTGGCCGACGTCGGGGACCTGCTCGCCTACGAACTGCGGCCCTGAAAACCCACCCGAAGGGGCACCGCTACGAACTGCTTTCCCGCAGACGGCGTTTGCGGCGGCGCAGCCCCGCCGCGTGCAGCAGCCGCACCACCTCGCGGCTGCTGACCTCGACCGCGCCGGCCGCCACCGCGTCCGGGTAGCGGTGCGCGGGCAGGTCGTAGTGGTCGCGTTCGAAGGCCCGCGCCGGCACCCCCAACGCGGCGGCGAAACCGTGCAGTTCGCCGTAGGAGTCGTCGCTGACCAGGTGCGACCACATGCGGCCGTGTCCGGGCCAGGTCGGCGGGTCGATGTAGACGGTCACGGCGCCACCGTGCCACGGGCGGCCCTCACGACGACGTCTTCCCGCCGATCGCCTGCGCCAGCGCGCCCACCGGCGCCACCTTCACGCCCGCCTGCGCGCACACCCAGTGCGGATCGGGGCCGAGTTCGGGCTCGACGTCGAGGGCGTGCGGGTCGCCGTAGCCGCACACCGGGCACAGCGGCCAGCGGCCGTACCGCTCCAGCAGGGCGTCCTGGACGTCCTGCGCGACCAGCCCGGCCACGTACCGCGCCCCGTCCGGCCACTGCTCCACCCACCAGCGGCGCTGGACGACGGAGTCCTCCACGAGCGAGACCACGTCGGCCTCGGCGACGTCGCCGGCGACGAGATCGGCGAGCACGAGGGCGCGCGCGGCGTGCAGGGCCTGCTCCAGGGGGCTGAGGGATTCCATGGCTCCATTGTGCGCACGCCCGCGCTGCGCGCACGCCTGCGCCCGAGGTGCGCATGTGCGCACCCTTGACCGCGGACCCGGACAGAAAATATCTTTCATACGTGACCCAGGACGTGAAGGAAATTTTCGCAGGCTCGGGCACCGCCGCAGGCCTCACGCCTCCCGCGCCCGCCGCCCTCGCGGCCAAGGTACGCACGCTCGCGCCGTCCATGACCCGCTCCATGCAGCGCGTCGCCGAGGCCGTGGCGAACGACCCGGCCGGCTGCGCGGCCCTGACGGTCACCGGCCTCGCCGAGCTGACCGGCACCAGCGAGGCCACCGTCGTACGGACCGCCCGGCTGCTCGGCTACCCCGGCTACCGCGACCTGCGCCTCGCGCTCGCGGGCCTCGCCGCCCAGCAGCAGTCCGGCCGCGCCCCCGCCATCACCACCGACATCGCGGTGGACGACCCCATCGCCGACGTCGTCGCCAAACTCGCCTACGAGGAGCAGCAGACCCTCGCCGACACCGCCGCCGGACTGGACACGGTCCAGCTCGGCGCGGCTGTCGCCGCCCTGGCCGCCGCCCGCCGCACGGACGTGTACGGCATCGGCGCCTCCGGCCTGGTCGCCCAGGACCTCACCCAGAAGCTGCTGCGCATAGGGCTGATAGCGCACGGGCACAGCGACCCGCACCTGGCCGTCACCAACGCGGTGCAGCTGCGCACGGGCGACGTGGCGATCGCGATCACCCATTCGGGCTCGACGGGGGACGTGATCGAGCCGCTGCGGGCGGCCTTCGAGCGCGGCGCGACCACCGTCGCCATCACCGGCCGCCCCGA
This sequence comes from Streptomyces sp. NPDC021356, assembly GCF_040641015.1. Lineage (NCBI taxonomy): Bacteria > Bacillati > Actinomycetota > Actinomycetes > Kitasatosporales > Streptomycetaceae > Streptomyces > Streptomyces sp. NPDC021356. Next base: position 175,950 of record NZ_JBFACU010000007.1, read on the forward strand.
CGCGCCCGTGACCCAGTACGCCGACCACGTCCTGACCACCGCCACGTCCCGGGAGAGCGAGCTGCGCCCGGCCGCGATGTCCTCCCGGACCAGCCAACTGCTCGTGGTGGACTGCCTGTTCGTCGGAGTGGCCCAGCGGACGTACGAGACGGCGGCACCGGCGCTCTCCGCGTCGTACGAGGCACTGGCCCACCGGCACAGCCCACGCGGCGGCTCGCAGCGTTCGTGACCGCCCGGCCCGGGCCCGGCGAGCTCCCCGGGCCCGGGCCGGCCCCACCTCTTCAAGCCCCAGCCCCACCGCACCCGCACCGCACCGCACGGAGAGAGCCGCCCCTCATGACCTCCCCCTCCCCCTACCGTCAGCTGCGCACCGAGCTGGAGTCGCTGACGACCGAGGCGTTCCGCCCCGAACTGTCCGAGATCGACCGGCTGCCCACGGCGGAGATCGCGCGGCTGATGAACGCCGAGGACACGGCCGTGCCCGCCGCCGTCGCCGAGCGGCTGCCGCAGATCGCCGCCGCGATCGACGCGGTGGCCGAGCGGATGGCGCGCGGCGGCCGGCTCATCTACGCGGGCGCGGGCACCGCGGGACGGCTCGGGGTGCTGGACGCCTCCGAGTGCCCGCCGACCTTCAACACCGAGCCGGGCCAGGTCGTCGGCGTGATCGCGGGCGGGCCGGAGGCGATGGTGACCTCCGTCGAGGGCGCCGAGGACTCGCGGGAGCTGGCCGTCGAGGCGCTCGGCGCCCTCGGCCTCACCCCCGACGACACCGTGGTCGGCATCTCGGCCTCCGGCCGCACCCCGTACGCGATCGGTGCAGTCGAGCACGCCCGCGCGCGCGGCGCGCTGACCATCGGCCTGGCCTGCAACGCGCACAGCGCGCTGGCCGCCGCCGCCGAGCACGGCATCGAGATCGTCACCGGCCCCGAACTCCTCACCGGCTCCACCCGGTTGAAGGCGGGCACCGCCCAGAAGCTCGTCCTGAACATGATCTCGACGATCACCATGATCCGGCTGGGCAAGACGTACGGGAACCTGATGGTCGACGTCCGCGCCTCCAACGAGAAGCTGCGCGCCCGCTCCCGCCGGATCGTGGCCCTCGCGACGGGCGCCCCGGACGAGGAGATCGAGCGGGCGCTGACCGCCGCCGACGGCGAGGTGAAGGACGCCGTCCTGGTCCTGCTCGCCGGGGTCGACGGCCCGGAGGCGGCCCGGCTGCTCACGGAGTCGGGCGGCCACCTGCGCGCCGCGCTGACGGCGAGCGAGGCGCTGCGGCCGGAAACCGGCGGCACGCCCAGTCCGCTGTAGGTTGCGCTGCAGCTCCCGCTGTGGAGACCGCGGCAGATCCCGCTGTAGGTCAGGATCTGACCTCTATCGCCTCTACCGTGGTCCTCGACCGAGGGACACCGAGGGACACCGAGGGACACCGAGGGACACCGAGGGACACCGAGGGACACCGAGGGACACCGAGGAACCTCGGGGGACACGGAACGCGGCGAAGGGCTGGGACCATGAACGAGACCACGCACAACGACACCGTGAGCACCGACGCGCAGGCCGTCACCGGGGAGCGCGCGGAGCTGCTGGAGGCGCTGGCCAAGCAGCGTCACTTCCTGGACTTCACCACGCGCGACCTCACCGACGAGCAGGCCGGCCGGCGCACCACCGCGAGCGAGCTGTGCCTGGGCGGCCTGATCAAGCACGTCACGTCGGTGGAGCGGAACTGGGCGGAATTCATCGTGCGGGGCCCCTCCGCGATGCCCGACTTCTCGGCCATGACCAAGGAGGACTTCGCGCGCCGGGCCGACGAGTTCCGCATGCTGCCCGGCGACACGCTGGAGGGCGTACGGGCCGCGTACGCGCAGGTGGCACGCCGTACCGACGAGCTGGTCGTCTCCCTGCCCGACCTGGACGCCGACCAGCCGCTGCCCTCGGCCCCGTGGTTCGAGGCCGGGGCGCGCTGGTCGGCCCGCCGGGTCCTGCTGCACATCATCGCCGAGACCGCCCAGCACACCGGCCACGCCGACATCATCCGCGAGGCGCTGGACGGCGCGAAGAGCATGGGCTGACCGCCCCGGGGGCCGCCGCCCGGGCGGTGGCGTGTGCGACGCTGGCCGGTATGAACCACGCACAGCTCACCGCGCTCGGGCGGGCCCTGCGGGTGGTCGGGGAGCACGGCGAGGAGCTGACCGCCGAGACCCCCGACGCCCGGCTGCACGAGGTCAAGGCCGACCTGAGGCGGGCCCTGGACCTGCTGGAGGAGAGCGTCTCGCAGGAGCGGCCCGCCACCCGGTGCGCCGAGCATCCCGGCGGTCCCGTCGACCAGGACGCGCCCGACCTGTGCCTGCTGTGCGAGACCCGGCGCCGCGCCGCCCGCCGGGCCCAGTACGACGGCGGCCCCCGGCGCCCGCCCCTGCCCGCCGACGAACCCGCCCCCACCCGCTACGGCGTGCGCGAGGACCGGCCGCAGCCCCAGCAGCGCTGGCTGCCGGAGCTGTGGAACGGCCGGGAGTGGCAGCTGTGCGGCACCCCGCGCCGCGAGCGGCGCGAGGCGGAGCTGTTCATCGCGGCGCAGCTGCGCGCGCCCCGCGCGGCGATGGCCTACCGGCTCGTGCACGAGTTCACCGACTACGAGGTGGTACGGATGTGGGGCACGCCCGTGCGCGTGGATGTCGAGCCGATGGGCAACGTGTAGCCGCCCGCCCCCTCGCCGGGCCGGTGCGGACTACGCCTTGACCTGGGGCGCCATCGCCTCCCCGGCGGCCGCCACCGGCGTGCCCGCCGCCGCGGCGCCCCGGCCGGGGATGAAGGCGGCGATGAGGAAGCCGAGCAGGGCGGCGCCCGCGCCCAGCGCCAGGACGGTGCGGAAGCCGTTCTCCGAGGGCAGCGCGTAGGGGCCGAACCGCGTGGTGAGGTGGGCGAGGACCACACCGGCGACCGCGCTGGCGGTGGACGTGCCGATGGAACGCATCAGCGTGTTGAGGCTGTTGGCGGCACCCGTCTCGGAGGCGGGCACGGCGCCCATGATGAGCGTGGGCATCGCCCCGTAGGTGAAGCCGATGCCCGCGCTGATGACGCAGGGCGCCAGCACGAAGTGCCACACCTGGTCCATGAGGACGATGTTCAGGCCGTACCCGGCGGCCACGACGAGGGCGCCGGTCATCAGGGTCACCTTCGGTCCCCGTGCCCGCGACAGGGACGCCGAGAACGGGGCGACCGCCATCATCACCAGGCCGGAGGGCGCCATCACCAGGCCGGTGGTGAGCAGCGACTTGCCGAGGCCGTAACCGGTCTGCGCGGGCAGCTGGAGCAGCTGCGGGATGACCAGGGACATCGAGAACATCCCGAAGCCGATCGCGATGGAGGCGAGGTTGGTCATCAGCACCTGGCGGCGGGCGGTGGTGCGCAGGTCGACCAGCGGGGCCGGCACGCGCAGTTCGTAGACGCCCCAGGCGAGCAGGATCACGACCGCCGCGGCGAACAGGCCCAGGGTCAGTCCGCTGCCCCACCCCCAGTCGGCCCCCTTGGAGACCGCCAGGAGCAGACACATCAGGCCCGCCGCCATACCGGCGGCGCCCACGGCGTCGAACCGGCCGCCGGAGCGCACCTGCGACTCCGGTACGAGCACCAGTACGAGGACAGCCGCGACGGCGCCCAGGGCCGCCGAGGCCCAGAACAGCACGTGCCAGTCGAAGTTCTCGGCGATGATTGCGGCGGCGGGCAGGCCGAGGGCGCCGCCGACGCCGAGGGAGGCGCTCATCATCGCGGTCGCCGAGCCGAGCCGCTCGGCGGGCAGTTCGTCGCGCATGATGCTGATGCCGAGCGGGATCACGCCGGAGGCGAGGCCCTGGAGGGCGCGCCCGACGATCATCGGGGTGAGCGAGTCGCTGAGCGCGGCGGTGATCGAGCCGATCACCAGCATGCCCAGGCTGAGCAGCAGGATGCGGCGCTTGCCGTACATGTCGCCGAGGCGGCCCATCACGGGGGTCGCGATGGCGGCGGCGAGCAGGGTGGCGGTGACGACCCAGGCGGCGTCCGACGCGGAGGCGTGCAGCAGCTTCGGCAGCTCCGAGACGATCGGGATCACCAGGGTCTGCATCAGCGAGACCACGATGCCGCCGAAGGCCAGGACGGCCACGATGGCGTTGGGTCTGGGCAGGGCCGCGGCCGCGGTGGGCCGGGCGGGTCCGTCGGACATGGAAGAGGTCTCCGTCGCGCGCAGGTGTACTTGACTCAAGCAACCATAATTCAATTTGATTGACTTAAGCAAGCTAAAAGCGGCGCACCACGGCAGGCCGCCCCCGCGTCCAGGAGGGACGGCCTGCCTTGACGCCCGGCCGGGCCGGCTCAGCTCAGGGTGGCCAGCGCCGCCGCGTCGAACGGCTTCAGCTCCGCGAAACGGTCACCGAGCACCTTCGCCGCCCACTCGGGGTCCTGGAGCAGCGCCCGCCCCACGGCCACCAGGTCGAACTCGTCGCGCTCCAGCCGGTCCAGCAGGTTGTCGATGCCGCCGACCGCGGCGCCCTCCCCCTGGAGCCCGCGGAGGAAGTCGCCGCCGTCCAGGCCGACCGAGCCGACGGTGACGACCGGCCTGCCGGTGAGCTTCTTCGTCCAGCCCGCGAGGTTGAGGTCCGAGCCCTCGAACTCCGGGAGCCAGTACCGGCGGGTGGAGGCGTGGAAGGCGTCCACCCCGGCCGCCGCCAGCGGGGCCAGGATCGCCTCCAGCTCCTGCGGTGTCCCGGCGAGCCGGGCGTCGTAGGCCTCCTGCTTCCACTGCGAGTAGCGGAAGAGGACCGGGAAGCCGGGCGAGACGGCCGCGCGGACCGCCGCGACGACCTCCGCCGCGAACTTCGTCCGCACCACCGGGTCGCCGCCGTAGGCGTCCGTACGGCGGTTGGTGCCGGCCCACAGGAACTGGTCCAGCAGGTAGCCGTGGGCGCCGTGGATCTCCACGCCGTCGAAACCGATGCGCTCCGCCGCGCCCGCCGCCTCGGCGAAGGCCCCGATCACGTCGTCCAGGTCGGTCCGCGTCATCGCCCGGCCGTCCCCGGTGCCGTCCAGGCGCAGCCCGGAGGGGCCGACCGGCGGCGCGTCCGGGAACGGGGGCCGGCCCTCCTGGCGGACCATGCCGACGTGCCACAGCTGCGGCACGATCGTGCCACCCGCCGCGTGCACGGCCCCGGCGACGCGCGCCCAGCCCGCGAGCTGCTCCTGCCCGTGGAAGCGCGGCACCCTGCTGCTCGCCCCGGCCGAAGGGTGCCCGACGTACGTGCCCTCGGTGATGACCAGCCCCACCCCGGCGGCGGCCCGGCGGGCGTAGTAGGAGCACACGTCCTCACCCGGGACGCCACCGGGCGAGAACTGGCGGGTCATCGGGGCCATCGCTATCCGGTTGGGGACGGTCAGGCCGTTCAGGGTGACGGGCCGGGAGAGGATGCGGGCCGCGCGGGAGATGGACTGCGCCCCGGGGACGGTACCGGGGGTGGTGGTGTGGGTCATACGAGGGGCTCCTCGGAGGGACGGCGAAGACCTGCCAACTGCATACCGCATGGTATGTGGACGTGTGCCCGCCCCCTCTTCCAGGGCGTGCCCCTCCACGGTGTGCCCTGGACACGCCCGAGGGCGGCACCCCCTGTCGCCAGGGAGTGCCGCCCTCGGAAAGGACGAGCCCGATCCGTGCGGATCAGAAGTCCATGTCACCGCCCGGCATGCCGCCCGGAGCGGCCGCGGCGGCCTTCTCCGGCTTGTCGGCGATGACGGCCTCGGTGGTGAGGAACAGCGCGGCGATCGACGCGGCGTTCTGCAGCGCGGAGCGCGTCACCTTCGCCGGGTCGATGATGCCCTCGGCGACCAGGTCGACGTACTCGCCGGTCGCGGCGTTCAGGCCGTGACCCGGGGTCAGGTTGCGCACCTTCTCCACCACGACGCCGCCCTCGAGGCCGGCGTTGACGGCGATCTGCTTCAGCGGAGCCTCGAGCGCCAGCTTGACGGCGGCGGCACCGGTGGCCTCGTCGCCGTCCAGCTCCAGCTTCTCGAACACCTGGGAGGCCTGCAGCAGGGCCACGCCACCACCGGCGACGATGCCCTCCTCGACGGCCGCCTTGGCGTTGCGCACGGCGTCCTCGATGCGGTGCTTGCGCTCCTTCAGCTCGACCTCGGTGGCGGCACCGGCCTTGATGACGGCCACGCCGCCCGCGAGCTTCGCCAGGCGCTCCTGGAGCTTCTCGCGGTCGTAGTCGGAGTCGCTGTTCTCGATCTCGGCGCGGATCTGGTTCACCCGGCCGCCGACCTGCTCCGAGGAGCCGGCACCGTCGACGATGGTGGTCTCGTCCTTGGTGATGACCACCTTGCGGGCCTTGCCCAGCAGGTCGAGGGTGGCGTTCTCCAGCTTGAGGCCGACCTCCTCGGAGATGACCTCGCCGCCCGTGAGGATGGCGATGTCGCCGAGCATGGCCTTGCGGCGGTCGCCGAAGCCCGGGGCCTTGACGGCGACGGACTTGAAGGTGCCGCGGATCTTGTTGACGACCAGGGTCGACAGGGCCTCGCCCTCGACGTCCTCGGCGATGATCAGCAGCGGCTTGCCCGACTGCATGACCTTCTCCAGGAGCGGGAGCAGGTCCTTGACCGAGGAGATCTTGGAGTTGGCGATGAGGATGTACGGGTCCTCGAGCACCGCCTCCATGCGCTCCATGTCGGTCGCGAAGTAGGCGGAGATGTAGCCCTTGTCGAAGCGCATGCCCTCGGTGAGCTCGAGCTCCAGACCGAAGGTCTGCGACTCCTCGACGGTGATGACGCCTTCCTTGCCGACCTTGTCCATGGCCTCGGCGATCAGCTCGCCGATCTGGGTGTCGGCGGCGGAGATGGAGGCGGTGGAGGCGATCTGCTCCTTGGTCTCGACCTCCTTGGCCTGGTCGAGCAGGGCGGCGGAGACGGCCTCGACGGCCTTCTCGATACCGCGCTTCAGGGCCATCGGGTTGGCGCCGGCGGCCACGTTGCGCAGGCCCTCGCGGACCAGGGCCTGGGCGAGCACGGTCGCGGTGGTCGTACCGTCACCGGCGACGTCGTCCGTCTTCTTGGCGACTTCCTTGACCAGCTCGGCGCCGATCTTCTCGTACGGGTCCTCGAGCTCGATCTCCTTGGCGATGGAGACACCATCGTTGGTGATCGTGGGGGCGCCCCACTTCTTCTCGAGGACGACGTTGCGGCCCTTGGGGCCGAGCGTCACCTTGACGGCGTCCGCGAGCTGGTTCATGCCGCGCTCGAGGCCGCGCCGCGCCTCCTCGTCGAACGCGATGATCTTGGCCATGTGAAGTGGTCCCTCCAGGACTGGGGGTGATTCCTTCGGACCGCGCCCGCGCCCGCGACGGACGGCTCGCCGGCCTTGTGGTTCCTTGCCCCACACGGCCTGCGGGCCTCACCGACCCGGTCCTTCGTTGTCACTCTCACCTTCAGAGTGCTAACGCAATGATTAGCACTCGGCATGGTCGAGTGCAAGCGCCTGGGGGGTGACCCGCAGTGGATCAGCCGGGGGCGAACGGAGGCGTACCGGCACGGCCCGGCGAGGCGGGGCGGGGCGGGGACGGACGAAGGGCCCGCACCCCCAAGGGAGGTGCGGGCCCTTCGCGTGAAGTACGTTCAGGCGGTGACGCGAACCATGTCGGCCTGCGGGCCCTTCTGACCCTGCGAGATCTCGAACTCGACCCGCTGGCCCTCTTCCAGCGTGCGGTAGCCGTCCATCTGGATCGCGCTGTAGTGGACGAAGACGTCCGCACCACCGTCGACCGCGATGAAGCCGTACCCCTTCTCCGCGTTGAACCACTTGACGGTGCCCTGAGCCATGCCTAACTCCCCTATTACTGGCCCTTGCACAGATCCGCACTTCGCGGATCCGGGTCAGACCTCACCCCCCGTGGATCGGGGGCGTGCGCCGGAACGCGTCGACCGCGGCTGAATGTATCTGTCCAACTGCCGTCTGCAACAGGTCAATCGGACGAGAATTCTGGGCGGGAGCGGTCCGGAATGTGACGAGAATTCAGCCGAACTCAGGGCAAGTCGGGCCCCATAAATCAAGACAAATGCCGCAGAATACCCGCGGATTTTGGCTGTTTCTCATCGGCGGACGGCAGGAATCACCAGGCGCTCACCCCGGAGATCCAGGGGCGCGTTCCCCAACTCTACCGTGCTCAATCCCATGGAATTGCCCCCTCCGCTTCTCTTGCGGAGGGGGCAATTCCCGGCACGCTCGGTCACTGCCATTACCGAAGGTAATGATCAGCCGCCGGCGACCGCCGGAATGATCGAGACGCCCGCGCCGTCCGGGGTCACCGTCTGAAGGCCCTGCTCGAAGCGGACGTCGTCGTCGTTGACGTAGACGTTGACGAAGCGGCGCAGCTTGCCCTGGTCGTCCAGGACGCGCGCGGCGATGCCCGTGTGGTTCTTCTCCAGGTCGGAGATGACATCGGCGAGGGTGGTGCCCTCGGCGCTCACCTCGGCCTGTCCGCCGGTGTAGGTGCGCAGGATGGTGGGGATGCGAACGGTCACGCTCATGATGCGAGGCCAGCCTCTCGGAAGGAGTCCAGGGTCGGGCGGATGGTGGCGGTCAGGCCGGTGCCGGCCACCGCGTCCAGGGTCTTCAGGCCGTCACCCGTGTTCAGGACGACGGTGGTCTTCGTCGGGTCGAGGACGCCGGCTTCGATCAGCTTCTTCGTGACGCCGACCGTCACGCCGCCCGCGGTCTCCGCGAAGATGCCCTCGGTGCGGGCGAGCAGCTTGATCGCGTCGACGACCTGATCGTCCGTCACATCCTCCACCGCTCCCCCGGTGCGGCGCGCGATGTCCAGGACGTACGGGCCGTCGGCGGGGTTGCCGATGGCGAGGGACTTGGCGATGGTGTTCGGCTTCTGCGGCCGGACGACGTCGTGCCCGGCCTTGAAGGCGGTGGACACCGGCGAGCAGCCCTCGGCCTGCGCGCCGAAGACCTTGTACGGCTTGTCCTCGACCAGGCCGAGCCGGATCAGCTCGCGCAGGCCCTTGTCGACCTTGGTGAGCTGCGAGCCGGAGGCGATGGGGACGACGATCTGGTCGGGCAGCCGCCAGCCGAGCTGCTCGCAGATCTCGTACGCCAGCGTCTTGGAGCCCTCGGCGTAGTACGGCCGCAGGTTGACGTTGACGAAGCCCCAGCCCTCACCGGCCGGGTCGCCGATCAGCTCGGAGCAGAAGCGGTTCACGTCGTCGTAGTTGCCCTCGATGCCGACGAGTTCGCCGCCGTAGATCGCGGCCATGACGACCTTGCCCTGCTCCAGGTCGTGCGGGATGAACACGCACGAGCGCAGGCCGGCGCGGGCGGCGGCGGCGCCGACGGCACCGGCGAGGTTGCCGGTGGAGGAGCAGGACAGGGTGGTGAAGCCGAAGGCGCGGGCGGCCTCCAGGGCCTGGGCGACGACGCGGTCCTTGAAGGAGTGCGTCGGGTTGCCGGAGTCGTCCTTGACGAAGAGCTTGCCGGTGTCGACGCCGAGTTCGGCGGCGAGGCGGTCGGCCTGGACGAGCTTGGTCCAGCCGGGGTTGAGGTTCGGCTTGCCGGCCACGTCGGCGGGGACGGGCAGCAGCGGGGCGTAGCGCCAGATGTTCGCCGGGCCGGCCTCGATCCGCCCCCGCAGCTCCTCGGTGTCGTAGGCCGAGAAGTCGTAGGCGATCTCCAGCGGGCCGAAACACTCCTCGCAGGCGAAGACCGGGCCGAGGGGCACGCGGTGGCCGCACTCGCGGCAGCTGAGCGCCGCGGCGGGACCGAGGTCGACGGTGGAGTCGGTGCTGCTTGCAACTGTCTGCACAGCCATGTGAGGCGAGGCCCTTTCTCCTCATCTTCCTCACGACGCATCTCGCCGTGAGACGGATTTGGCACCTTCCCTAGCCGGGAGCCTCGCGGTGGCGACCGGAGCGCCGTCGTGCGGCGATCCGTCGGTACGAGACCGGCTGGAGGGTTGCCGGGGCTTCATCGGGCCGTGTCCCTCTGCCCCTCTGGATGAGCGGTATTCGGTTGTGGTCACGCGGTTGTGGTCATGCGGCGACGGGTCGCGGCGACCCCGGCATGCGAGCGTCGTCCGCGTTGTTCAAGACTGTAACCGACGGCCCGGACGGTGAGAGATGGTCGTCCGAACCGCGAGACAGATCACACGATGATGTGATCCCGGACGGGCAGCGGGCCGCGGCGAGACGAGCAGGAGTGAGGAGTCACCGACCGTGCTGGAAGAAGTCGAGCGCTGGCTGAGGACACGGTCCTGGTCCGTCGCCGATCGGCCGCTCGACGGCGTCCTGGCCGCCAAACGGGCGAGCGGCTCCGCCGTCAGCGTCGTGCTGCCCGCGCTGAACGAGGAGGAGACGGTCGGCGACATCGTCGCCGTGATCCGCCGCGACCTGATGGCGCGAGCCCCGCTGGTCGACGAGCTCGTCGTGGTCGACTCCGGCTCCACCGACCGCACCTCCCAGGTGGCCGCCGCGGCGGGCGCCCGGGTCGTGCACCGCGACGCGATCCTCCCCCGCATCCCCGCGGTGCCCGGCAAGGGCGAGGTGCTGTGGCGCTCGCTGCTGGTGACCCGCGGGGACGTCGTCTGCTTCGTGGACGCCGACCTGCGGGAGTTCTCCGCCGACTTCGTCACCGGCATCGTCGGCCCGCTGCTCACCGACCCGGAGGTGCAGCTGGTCAAAGCCATGTACGACCGGCCCCTGGGCACCGCCGCCGGGCAGGGCGGCCGGGTCACCGAACTGATGGCCCGCCCGCTGCTCAACATGCACTGGCCGCAGCTGGCCGGATTCGTACAGCCGCTCGGCGGCGAGTACGCGGCCCGCCGCGCCCTGCTCGAACAGCTGCCCTTCCCCGTCGGCTACGGCGTGGAGCTGGGCATGCTCGTCGACGCGCTGCACCTGGTCGGCCTGGACGCGCTCGCCCAGGTGGACGTGGGCGAGCGCATCCACCGCCACCAGGACGGGCAGGCCCTCGGCCGGATGTCCGCCGCGATCTACCGCACCGCCCAGCTCCGCCTGGCCCGCGGCCACCTGATCCGCCCCACGCTCACCCAGTTCGAACGGGGCGAGGACGGCTTCGAGCCACGGACGTACTCCGTCGACACGGAGGAACGGCCCCCGATGACGGAGATCGCGGAGTACGCGGCACGGCGGGTGGCCTGAGCGGGCCTGGTGCGGCCCCGATGGGCCCGGGGCGGACGGCCGGAAGTACCCCCCGGCCCGCTCCCGCGTACGTTTGAGCGTTCGAGACCCGGGCTAGGTTGAGGACCATGGCTGCAACGCACGGTGCCGAGGTGCTGGTCGCTTCCAATCGCGGGCCGGTTTCGTACGACCTGGACGAGGACGGTTCCCTGCACGCGAAACGCGGTGGCGGAGGGCTGGTCTCCGGGCTTTCCGCGATCGGCCCGGACGCGGGCGCGGTGTGGGTGTGCGCCGCGCTCGACGACGCCGACCGGGAGGCCGTACGGCGCTTCGAGGACGGCCGGCGGCTGCCGCCCGAGGACACCGGCGGCCAGCGGGTCCGGATGCTCGACATCGCCCCGGACGTCTTCTCCGACGCCTACAACGGCATCGCCAACTCGGTGCTGTGGTTCGTCCACCACATGCTCTACCAGACCCCGCTGGAACCCGTCTTCGATACGGAGTTCCGGCGGCAGTGGGCGTCGTACGAGGCCTACAACCGGGCGTTCGCCGAGGCGCTGGCCGAGGAGGCCGCCGAGGGCGCGGCCGTGGTCGTGCAGGACTACCACCTGACGCTCGTCCCGGGTATGCTGCGCGATTTCCGGCCGGATCTGCGGATCGGGCACTTCTCGCACACGCCGTGGGCGCCGGTGGACTACTTCCGGATGCTCCCCGACGACATCGCCGAGCAGGTGCTGCGCGGCATGCTGGGCGCGGACCGGCTGGGCTTCCTCACCCAGCGGTGGGCGGACGCCTTCGCCCAGTGCTGCGAGACGCTGGCCGGCGGGCTCGGCGGCACCCGCGTGGGGGTGCACGGCCTGGGCGCGGACGCGGAGTTCCTGCGCGAGCGCTCGCACCGGGCCGACGTGAAGGAGCGGATGGCGGCGCTGCGCGAGGAGATCGGCGCCGCTCCGGACGGCGGCGCGCGCAGGACGATCGTCCGGGTGGACCGCACCGAGCTGTCGAAGAACATCGTGCGCGGGCTGCTGGCGTACCGGCAACTGCTCCAGGACCGCCCCGAGTGGCGCGAACGGGTGGTGCACATCGCCTTCGCCTACCCCTCACGGCAGGACCTCGCCGTCTACCGGGAGTACACGGCCGAGGTGCGGCGGCTGGCGGAGGAGATCAACCAGCGGTTCGGCACGCCCGGGTGGACGCCGGTCGTCCTGCACGTCAAGGACGACTTCGCCCGTTCCCTCGCGGCCTACCGGATCGCCGACGTGGCACTGGTCAACCCCATCCGGGACGGGATGAACCTGGTCGCCAAGGAGGTCCCGGTGATCTCCGACTCGGGGTGCGCGCTGGTGCTGTCGCGGGAGGCGGGCGCGTACGCCGAGCTGGGCGAGGACGCGCTGGTGGTGAACCCGTACGACGTTGCGGGCACGGCGGCGGCGCTGCACGAGGCCCTGAACATGCCCGGGACGGAACGCTCCGAACGCACGAACCGCCTGGCCGCGGCGGCCACCGCACTCCCCCCGGCCCAGTGGTTCCTGGACCAGTTGCATGAACTGAACGCGGGCTGAACCGGCGGCGCCGCCGTGCCCCGGGTTCCGACGCCGGGGCCGGAACCCCCGGAACTCGCCGTGGGCCCCGGGGGTCACATGCGGGCCGCCAGGGCCCCGAGGAGTTCCACCACTCCCGCCGGGCCCGGTACCACCAGGTCCGCGCGGTCCGACAGTTCGGTCACCTCCGTGCTGCCGCTGCACACGAGGACGCCCGGCAGGCCGTCGGAGCGGAGTTTGTCCAGAGCGGTGAAGGCGGGCAGGTCGCCGAGGTCGTCACCGGCGTAGAGGACGGAGCCGGCGCCGAGGTCGCGGACGTACTCCAGGAGGGCGACGCCCTTGTCCATGCCCGGCGGGCGCAGTTCGAGGACCATACGGCCCGGTTCGACGATCAGGCCGTGTTGGGCGGCCAGGTCGGCGAGCGGGCCGCGCAACGCGTCGAAGGCGGCCTGGGGGTCCTGGGCGCGGCGGGTGTGGACGGCCAGGGAGCGGCCCTTCTCCTCGATCCAGGTGCCGTGCCAGGCGCCGATCCGGTCGAGGAAGCCGGGCAGTTCCGCGCGGACGGCGGCGACGCCGGGGTGCGGGGCCGGGGCGGTGACCGTCGCGGTGGCCGCGTCCCAGCGTTCGGCGCCGTAGTGGCCGAGGACGACGAGGTGGTCGAGGCCGGCCACGCCGGCGAAGCCGCCGTGGCGCACCGCGACCCCGGCGGGGCGGCCGGTGACCACGACCACGGCGGCCACCTTCGGGGCGAGTGCGGCCAGGGCCGGCACCGCGTCCGGGTGGGCCCTGGCCCGGTCCGGGTCGGGCACGATCGGCGCGAGCGTGCCGTCGAAGTCGAGCGCGATCACCGCGCGCTCCGGGCGTGCGAGCAGCGCGGCGAGCCCGTCCCGCCCGGCCCGGGTGACCGGGGTCGGCAGGGCGGGGGCGTCGGGGGCGGGGTTGGTCGGATCCGTGTCGTGGCCCATACGCCGAACCTATCCACACACGGCCGGGCCCACTCCTCGGCCGCGCCCGCTCCTCGGCGGCGGCCTCCGCTCAGCGGTGGCCGGGCGGCTCAGCGCTCGGACCGCCGCGCGTCGCGCACCCGGCGCAGCCGGTTGACCGTCACCGGGTCGTGCGCCAGGGCGCGCGTGTCGTCGAGCAGGGCGTTGAGGAGCTGGTAGTAGCGGACGGGGGAGAGGCCGAGTTCCTCGCGTATCGCGCGTTCCTTGGCGCCGGGGCCCGTGAAGCCGCGCCGCTCCAGGGCGAGGATGTCCCGCTCCCGTCCCGCGAGGCCCGGCTCCCGCATCCCGTCCGGCTCGTCGCTCACGTCCATACGGGCACCGTAACCCTCACCACCGACAGTGGCCCGGGAGCCCCTCGGGCCGGCCCCCGCCCCTGAGGCTCACCCCGCGTTCTCCTTCGCCTCCGCCTGTGAGGCCTGGGTCTGCAGTTGGTTGAGGACGCCCGTGGGGTCGCCGCCCGGGGTGACCGTGCCGCCGATGCGCTTCTTGATCTCGGCGCTGACCTGGGCCCAGGACGTCTTGCCCGCCGGGTAGAGCTGGGCGAGTGACAGTTCCTGGAGGAAGGGCCACAGGTTCTTGTCCTGCGGGGCCGCGGCCATCGCCTCGGACGCGGAGGTGGTGACGGGCAGCAGGTCGTACTCGCGGGAGAAGTCAAGGACGTTCTTCTCGCTGTAGACGAAGTCGAGGAAGTCGCCGACCTCCTTGCGGTGGCCGTTCTTCTTGAAGGCCATCATCCAGTCGGTGACGCCCATGGTGGCCTTGGGCGTGCCGTTCCTGCCCGGCACCGGCACCATGCCGAACTTCACGCCCGCCTGCGTGGCCTTCTTCATCAGCGTGGGGTGGCCGTTGAGCATGCCGACCTGGCCCTTGGCGAAGGCGTCGAAGGCGTCGGCTCGGTTGAGCTTGCCGGGCGCGACGGGACCGGTCAGCCCCTTGCCGACCAGCTCGTCCCTGAGCCAGGTGAACGTCTCGGCGTTCTGCGGTGAGTTGATGGTGTACGTACCGATGTCGTCGGTGTAGCCGGCGCCGCCGCTGAGCAGCCACTGCATGGTCTCGGCCTGCGCCTCCTCGGGGCCGAGCGGCAGCGCGTACGGGTACTTCACGCCCTTGGCCTTCAGGGCCTCGGCGTCGGCGGCGAGGTCGTTCCACGTCTTGGGCGGGGTGAGGTTCGCCTGGGAGAAGAGCGTCTTGTTGTAGAAGAGCACGCGGGTGGAGGCGGCGAACGGGATGCCGTACTGCAGGTGCCGTACCTGGCCGGCCTCGGAGAGCTGGTCGAGGAAATCGGCCTGCACGGCTATGGAGAGCAGGTCGTCGGCCTTGTAGAGCAGGTCCTGGGCCGCGTAGTCGGCGTACGCGCCGATCTGGGCCATGTCCGGCGGGTCGCCGGCGTCGACCATCTCCTTGACCTTGCGGTCCACGTCGGTCCAGGAGTAGACCTTGACGTCGACCTTCACGCCGGAGTGCTGGGCCTCGTAGGCCCGGGCCAGTCCGTCCCAGTACTTCTGCGAGCCGTTGGCCGAGGAGTCGCCGTAGTCCGCGGCGACCAGGTGGAGGGTGACGTCGGAGGATCCGGTGCTCCCGCAGCCGCCGAGAACCGAGGTCATCCCCAGTGCGGACGCCGCCGCGATCATTCCTGTCCTACGCCGCTGCACCGTTTTCCCGCCCCAACCGTCTCGTGTTCACCATGCGGACAAGATAGGTCTACACCAGCGCAGTGGACTAGACCTCTCGCGGGTCGAAGGGCCACACTGTCCCCTGTGAGACACGTCATCGCGCTCGATGTGGGCGGCACCGGCATGAAGGCCGCACTGGTCGACGAGAACGGCGCGCTGCTCCACCAGGCGCGCCGGCCCACCGGCCGCGAGCGCGGCCCCGACGCCGTCGTCGAGGGCATCCTCGGCTTCGCCGCCGAACTGCGCGCGTACGGCGCCGGGCGCTTCGGCGAACCGGCCGCGGCCGCAGGCGTCGCCGTCCCCGGCATCGTCGACGAGGAGCAGGGCGTCGCCGCCTACTCGGCCAACCTCGGCTGGCGCGACGTACCCCTGCGCGACCTGCTCGCGAAGCGGCTCGGCACCCCCGTCGCCCTCGGCCACGACGTGCGCACCGGCGGACTCGGCGAGGGCCGGATCGGCGCGGGCAAGGGCGCCGACCGGTTCCTGTTCGTCCCGCTGGGCACCGGGATCGCCGGCGCCATCGGCATCGACGGCCGGGTGGAGGCGGGCGCGCACGGCTTCGCCGGCGAGATCGGGCACATCGTCGTCCGGCCCGGCGGCATCCCCTGCCCCTGCGGACAGCACGGCTGCCTGGAACGGTTCGCGTCCGCCTCCGCGGTCAGCCTGGCCTGGGCCGAGGCCTGCGGCGAGACCGGCGCCGACGCGGCGGACTGCGCCAAGGCCGTGGAGTTTGGCGACGCACGGGCACAGGCGGTGTGGCAGGAGGCCGTGGACGCCCTCGCCGACGGCCTGGTCACCGCGCTCACCCTGCTGGACCCGCGCACGCTGATCATCGGTGGCGGACTCGCCGAGGCCGGGGAGACGCTCTTCCGCCCGCTGCGGGAGGCCGTCCGCCGCCGGGTCACCTTCCAGAAGCTGCCCACGATCGTCCCCGCGGCCCTCGGGGACACCGCCGGATGCCTGGGCGCGGGCCTGCTCGCCTGGGACCTCCTCGCCGCGGCCGCCCCGGCCCCCGCCCCCTCTTCCTCTTCTCCTTCCACGACTGACCGGAGGTAGCCACCAGATGGCCCCCAGCAAGGTTCTCGACGGAGCCCGGGTGGTGCTGCCCACCGGGATCGCGGACGGCGGTCGCGTGATCGTCGCCGGCACACGGATCACCGGCGCCGCCCCCGAGGACGCCGAGACCGTCGACGTCACCGGGCACTGGCTCGTCCCCGGCTTCGTCGACCTCCACAACCACGGCGGCGGCGGCGCGGCCTTCTCCGGCTCGGCCGACGACGTCATGACCGCCGTCCGCGCCCACCGCGCCCACGGCACCACCACCGTCGTCACCTCCACGGTCACCGACGACATGAAGATCCTCACCCAGCAGGCCGGGCTCCTCTCCGAGTTGGCCGAACAGGGCGAGATCGCGGGCATCCACTTCGAGGGACCGTTCATCTCCCCGTGCCGCAAGGGCGCCCACTCCGAGGCGCTGCTGCGCGAGCCCGACCCGGCCGACGTGCGCAAGCTGGTCGACGCGGCCCGCGGCCACGCCAAGATGGTCACGCTCGCCACCGAACTGCCCGGCGGCCTCGACTCCGTACGGATGCTCGCCGAGCACGGCGTGATCGCGGCGATCGGGCACACCGACGCCACCTACGAGCAGACCGTGGAGGCGATCGACGCCGGAGCCACCGTCGCCACCCACCTGTTCAACGCGATGCCGACGCTCGGCCACCGCGCCCCCGGCCCGATCACCGCCCTCCTGGAGGACGAGCGGGTCACCGTCGAGCTGATCAACGACGGCGTCCACCTGCACCCCGCCGCCCTGGAACTGGCCTTCCACCACGCGGGCGCGGCCCGGGTCGCCTTCATCACCGACGCCATGGACGCCGCCGGCTCCGGCGACGGCCGCTACCTGCTCGGCCCGCTGGAGGTCGAGGTCACCGACGGAGTGGCCCGGCTGGTCGAGGGCGGCTCGATCGCGGGCTCCACACTCACCCTGGACCGTGCGTTCAGGCGCGCGGTCACCGTCGACCGGCTGCCGGTCGAGGACGTCGTACGGGCTCTGTCCGCCAACCCGGCCCGGCTGCTCGGCATGGACGACCGCGTCGGCTCCCTGGAGCCCGGCAAGGACGCCGACCTGGTGCTGCTCGACGAGGACTTCGTCCTCAAGGGCGTGATGCGGCGCGGCGAATGGGTGGTCGATCCCCAACTGGGCTGATCCGTCCGCCCCGCGACCGCCCGGCCCGACGCGGTGACCGGTACGGGGGGTGGGCGGCACGCCGTCCGTTTGGCATGATCGAAGCTCCGGCGGACGGCCGGAGCTTCGTGACAGGCGTACTTGCGTGACTAGCGCACCTATTGGGGGAGGCCGGCCCACGTGATCCTCACGGTCACGCTGAACACCGCTCTCGACATCACCTACCGGGTGCCGTCCCTGCGGCCCCACACCTCGCACCGGGTGTCGCAGGTGAGCGAGCGGCCCGGCGGCAAGGGCATCAACGTGGCCCGGGTCCTCGCGGCCCTCGGCCACGAGGTGACGGTCACCGGTTTCGCGGGCGGCGCCACCGGACGCGAGGTGCACGCCGGGCTCGCGGCCGAGCCCGGCCTGACGGACGCGCTGGTCCCGGTGGCCGGCGCGACCCGGCGCACGGTGGCGGTGGCCGACGAGCACACCGGCGACACCACCCAGCTCAACGAGCCGGGCCCGCTGGTCAGCGCCGCCGAGTGGGCCGCCTTCCAGGACGCCTACGAGGGCCTGCTCCCGTCCGTGTCGGCGGTGGCGCTGTGCGGCAGCCTGCCGCCCGGCCTGCCGGTGGGCGCGTACGCGGGCCTGGTGCGCGCCGCGCGCGCCGCGCGCGTGCCCGTCCTGCTGGACACCAGCGGCGAGGCGCTGCGCCGCGGCCTGGCCGCCCGCCCCGACGTCATCAAGCCGAACGCCGACGAACTGGCCGAGCTGACCGGCTCCCACGAGCCGCTGCGCGCCACCCAGGACGCCCGCAGGCGCGGCGCCCACACGGTCATCGCCTCCCTCGGCGCCAAGGGCCTGCTCGCCCACACCCCCGAAGGCATGTGGCGGGCCGCCCCGCCCGCCCGCGTCCAGGGCAACCCGACCGGCGCGGGCGACTCGGCGGTCGCGGGCCTGCTCTCCGGCCTGGTGGAGAACCTGCCCTGGCCGGACCGCCTGGCCCGCGCGGTCGCCCTCTCGGCGGCCACCGTCCTGGCCCCGGCGGCGGGCGAGTTCGACCGCACGGCGTACGAGAAGCTGCTGGGGCGGGTGGAGGTGACGGGGGAGGTCAGCGCGGCGTGAGGGCCGTCGGCCTCACGACCCGACCCAGTCCTTGACCAGCCACAGCTGGTCGAGGTAGGCGTCGCACTGGTCGCCCTGCTCGCACGAGATCTTGAGGGTGTTCGTGCCCTTGTTGAGCTGGATCCAGTTGTAGGTCTTCGTCCAGCCCTTCTCGTAGTCGCCCTCGCCGGCGTTCGTCCAGTTCTTCAGCTTGACGGCGGTGGTGGACGGGGTGCCGTTGACCGTGAGGGTGGCCTTGCCGTCCTTGCCGGGGACGCTGTAGCCGATGTAGACGCTGTACTTGCCGTCGTCCGGGATGCCGTTGACCGTCCAGGTGACGGAGGCGCCGGGCTTGTTGAAGTTGTTGACGTAGACGCCGCCGGCCGCCTGGGCGCCCTTGACGTCCGAGGCGGTGGTCGCGCCTCCGCCCAGCAGCAGCGCCTTCGCGTCGATCTTCGGGAGTTCGCCGTCGGCGGCCACGCTGCTGCTCGCCGACGGGCTGGGCCCGGTGCTCTGGGGGGCCGTGGGGGTGGAGTCGCCCGCCTTGGCGTCGCCCTTGTCGTCGGACTTGTCGCCGATCATGGCGACGCTGATGCCGATGACGACGGCGGCGACCACCGCGACGGCGCCGATCAGCAGACCCTTCGTGTTGGGGCCCCGGCGGCCACCGCCGCCACCCGGAGCGCCGTGGCCGCCCTGCCGGGGCGGCTGCTGGCCGCCGGGCAGGGTCTCGGGTGCGGCGTAGTGGGCGTTCGGCTGGCCGTACACGCCCTGCTGCGGGACCTGGCCGTAGGCCGCCGTGGGGGCCTGGGGGGTCTGCTGGGTCTGCTGGCCGTACTGACGCTGGCCGACGGCACGGACCCGGTTGACCGAGCCGGGGTAGCCATAACCGCCGGAGGGCGGCTGGGCTCCGTTGGCCTGCCCGTCGGCATACAGGTAGCCGAACGGGTCGTCGTCCTCGGGCGTGCTCGGGCCGTTGTCGCCGGGCGTCATCCTGAGGTCTCCTCAACAATGCGGGTCGGGTGCAGTACGTCGTGAGATTGGACCGAGCCTACCCGCTCCCCGGGGACCGAACGGGTGACTCACCCCGCACCATGCCGCTGACCAGCGGCTTATCCGGCCCGCCGATGTTGTTTGGGACGAGATCGTTTCTCGACGTACATCCGCTCGTCCGCGGACTTCAGCACTTCGTCCGCCGTCATCCCGCAATGTGCCCATCCGATGCCGAAGCTGACACCGACCCGGACGGCCCGGCCCTCGGCGCGGATCGGCTGGATGATCTCGTTGCGCAGCCGGACGGCGAGGTCCTGGGCGTCGGCGCGGCCGAGGCCGTCGGCGAGGATCACGAACTCGTCGCCGCCGAGCCGGGCCACGGTGTCGCCGTCCCGCACGCCGTTGGACAGCCGCCGGGCCACCTCGATGAGGACGGCGTCGCCCGCGTTGTGCCCGAACCGGTCGTTGATCGACTTGAAGCCGTCGAGGTCGCAGAAGAGGACGGCGAGTCCCTTGGCGCCGTCGTCCCGGTCGTCCTCGGGGGCGACGGTGTGCACGTGGTGGTCGTAGGCGTCGTAGGCCTGCGGGCCGGAGTCGAAGTCGAAGCCGTGGTCGTGGCCGGCGTCGACGGCGGCGTACGCCGGGTGCCCGTACGCGGCGTCCAGGGAGTCGAGGTCGCCGCTCAGCGCGGAGTGGGGGCGCCGGCACAGGCGCGCGGCGAGACGGGAGCGCAGTTCGGCGGAGTTCGGCAGGCCGGTGAGGGAGTCGTGGGAGGCGCGGTGGGCGAGGTGCAGCTCGCGGCGCTTGCGCTCCTCTATGTCCTCGACGTGGGTGAGCAGGAAGCGTGGGCCGTCGGCGGCGTCGGCGACGACGGAGTTGCGCAGGGACACCCAGACGTAGCTGCCGTCGCGGCGGCCCAGCCTCAGCTCCGCCCGGCCGCCCTCGGCGGAGGTGCGCAGCAGGGTGCCTATGTCCTCGGGGTGGACGAGGTCGGAGAAGGAGTAGCGGCGCATCGCGGAGGCGGGGCGGCCCAGCAGGCGGCACAGGGCGTCGTTGGTGCGCAGGATCCGGCCGTGCTGGTCGCCGCCCATCTCGGCGATCGCCATGCCGGAGGGCGCGTACTCGAACGCCTGCCGGAAGCTCTCCTCGCTGGCGCGCAGCGCCTGCTGCTCGCGCTCCAGGCGGAGCAGGGCGCGCTGCATGTTGGCGCGCAGCCGGGCGTTGCTGATCGCGATGGCCGCCTGGAACGCGTACACCTGGAGGGCCTCGCGGCCCCAGGCGCCGGGGCGGCGGCCGTTGCGCGGGCGGTCCACGGAGAGCACGCCGAGCAGTTCGCCCGGGGAGCCGCCGGGCGCGCCGGGCGAGTACATGGGGGCGAAGAGGCGGTCGGAGGGGTGCCACTCGTCCTCGAAGCGGGGAGCGGGCCCGTCGGTGTACCACTGCGGGACGTCGTCGTCGTCGAGGACCCAGCCCTCGGTGTGCGGGATGAAGACCAGGTCGCCCCAGGCCTCGCCCATGGTCAGCCTGCGTTCCCAGGACTCGCGGGAGCCGGCCCGGCCGGTGATGAGGGCCTCGGCGGCGGGGTTGCCGGAGAAGGCGGCGACCACGAGGTCTCCGTCGGAGCGTACGAGGTTCACGCAGGCCAGTTCGTAGCCGAGGCCGGTCACGACGCCGTCGGCGACGGTCTGCAGCGTGTCAGCCAGGCTCCGCGCGGTGTTCATGTCCGCCATGACCTGGTGCAGTTGCCGCAGGGCCGCAAGACGGACGTAGGGCTCCGACTCGGTCTCCATGCTCGCCCTCCCCCCGAGACCTCGCAGTGAATCAAAGGGTTCTCTTCGGCGTATCGTGCCGTGCGGTCTACGCCACTGAATCACAGCGTGAAGCCCACTCGGTACACAGGGTCAACAATTAACGCTCCTTGTGACTCAAGTCACAGATGAACGTGAACAATTGAGTGGAGTTTCTGCTTTTTTCCGAAGCGTTGACTGAACGCAAACTCCGCGACGTGCGGCCATGATGCACGAGCGGGCCCGGGAAACGGGCTGGAATCACCGGTTCCGCCGGCACCTGGTCGGCCCATGGTCCTAGGTCCGGGCTCGGGCCGAGGCCCGATGCGGGCGGCGCGGGGCGGTCATTAGCGTTGATGTGTGCTGAACACTTCCCACGCCCTGTCCTCCGCCCTCGCCGCCGCCTCCCCCGGGCATGCTGAGGGGGTGACCGACGACGAGTTCCGAGCCGCGATGTCCCGACTGGCCGCGGGCGTGGTCCTGGTGACCGCGCAGGAGCCGCCGCTCGACCCGGAGGACCCGCTGGCGCCGCGCGGCGAGGACGTGGGGATGACCGCGACGGCGTTCCTGTCGGTGTCCCTCGACCCGCCGCTGGCCCTGGTCAGCCTGCGCGAGGGTTCCCGCATGGACGACCTGCTCGCCGAGCAGCCGCTGTGGGCGGTGTCCGTGCTAACCGAGAGCCAGCGGCACATCGCCGGCCGCTTCGCCATGAAGGGCCGCATCAGCGACCGCCTGCTCTTCGAGGACATCCCCTACGTCCGCGGCGAGGTGTCCGGCGCCCCGCTGGTGGGCGGCGCCCTGGCCACCCTGGAGCTGCGCACCGAGCAGCGGGTTCCGGCGGGCGACCACACGCTGGTCGTCGGCCGCGTCCTGTCCGCCCGGCTGCCGAGCGCGGAGGGCGGCCCGCTGCTGTATTTCCGGGGGCGGTACCGGCACCTGGGCTGATCCGCACCTCCGGGGCCGCTGCCGGCACCCGGGCTGATCCGCACCTCCGGGCGGCCACCAGCGCCTGGGCTGATCCGCACCTCCGGGTGGCCACCAGCGCCTGGGCTGTTGCGTAATCCTGTGGCCGGACGGCGGCCGCGCCGCCTACGGTGCGCCGGTGACCATCCCTGACACCGGCATCGACACCGGCACCGACACCGTTCCGGCCCCGGTCGCCGCCTCCGCCTCCGCCGCTGCCGCGCCCCGCCTCGAAGAGATCACCCCCGCGAACCTGGACGCCGCGCTCGGCATCCGGGTCCGCCCCGACCAGGAGCACGCGGTCGCACCGGTCGTGAAGTCCCTCGCCGAGGCCTACGTCCATCCGGGCGTCGCCTGGCCGCGGCTGATCACCGACGGGGGGCGGCCCGTGGGCTTCCTGATGGCCTTCTTCGACATCGACTGGCGCCTGGACGGCAGCGTGACCCGCTCGGGCCTGTGGCGGCTGAACATCGCGGCCGGCGAGCAGGGCCGCGGCTACGGCCGGTTCGCCGTCACCGCCGTCGCCGCCGAACTGCGCCGCCGGGGCGCCACGCGGATGTACGTCACCTGGCACCCGGGCCCCGACGGCCCGGAGCGCTTCTACCTCGGGCTCGGCTTCCGCACGAACGGCGAGACGAGCGGCGGCCAGACGGTGGGCGTCCTGGACCTGACGCCAGAACCGAGGCGCTGAGGGGGCGCGGACCCGGCCGCAGTACTACCCCCAGTCGCGCCCCGACCGCCCCCGCTTCGTCTGCGAGCGCTGCTTCTTCTCGCGCAGGCGGCGTTCGTTGAGGCCGCGGGGGACACGGGTGGGTCTGCGGGGCTTGGGCGGGGGCGCGGTCGCCTCGGCGAGGAGGGAGGCGAGGCGGACGGCGGCTGTCTCGCGGTTGCGCCACTGGGAGCGGTGCTCGGAGGCGCGGACGGTGACGACCCCGTCGACGAGCCTGCCCGCCAGCCGCCGCAGGGCGCGCTCCTTCCACACCTCGGGCAGCGCCTCGGTGCGCGCCAGGTCGAAGCGCAGCTCCACCTGGCTGTCGGTGGTGTTGACGTGCTGGCCTCCGGGTCCCGAGGACCGCGAGAAGCGCCAGGCCAGCTCGGCCTCGGGGAGCGCGACGGAGCCGCGGATGACATAGGGACCGGACATGTCCTCCATGGTCCCGCGCCGGTCCGGGCACGTCACCGGGTTTTCCCGGAACCGGCGCGGCGGCGTCCCGTCCGACCGGTTCCGGCCGTTCGAACCCGGCTTGGTAAAAAAGGTAAAGACATCCGGAACCATGGGGACCCCTCTCGGCGTTCCTAGAGGTGGCGGTAGCTTCGTCCGCACACGCAACGAGGGAAGGGACTCCCAACAATGGCTGTAAGCCTCTCCAAGGGCGGCAACGTCTCGCTCACCAAGGAAGCCCCGGGCCTGACCGCCGTCACCGTGGGCCTCGGCTGGGACGTCCGCACCACCACCGGCACGGACTTCGACCTGGACGCCTCCGCCATCGCGGTCAACACCCAGGGCAAGGTGTACTCCGACGCCCACTTCGTCTTCTTCAACAACAAGCAGACCCCGGACAGCACCATCGTCCACACCGGTGACAACCGCACCGGCGAGGGCGCGGGCGACGACGAGGCGATCAACGTCAACCTGGCCGGGCTCCCGGCCGACGTCGACAAGATCGTCTTCCCGGTCTCCATCTACGACGCCGAGAACCGCAGCCAGAACTTCGGCCAGGTCCGCAACGCCTACATCCGCATCGTCAACCAGGCCGGCGGCGCCGAGATCGCCCGCTACGACCTGTCGGAGGACGCCGCCACCGAGACCGCCATGGTCTTCGGCGAGCTGTACCGCAACGGCGCGGAGTGGAAGTTCCGCGCGGTCGGCCAGGGTTACGCCTCGGGCCTGGTCGGCATCGCCCAGGACTTCGGTGTGAACGTCTGACGGACCGTCGCACCCCGCCCGGAGCCCGGCCCAGCGCGTCAGCCGTCGCGGGGCCGGGCTCCGGTGCCCTCCCGCACCGGCGCCCTCCCGCACCGGCGACGCCCGGACACCGCCGCCGCGTTACGGTGCGCGCATGATCCTCCAGCCTCTGCCGCTCTCCCCCGAGCACGGCCTGCCGGGCGGGCTGCTGACCGAACTCACCGCGCTCTACGCCTCCCAGCGCGACTTCCACGCCCTCAGCGGCGACTTCCCCGACCCGGACGACATCCGCCCCGAGCAGGTCGCCGCCGCGCTCGCGGACGAGCTGGCCCACCCGGGCGCGCAGGTGCTCCTGGCCCGCAGCGCGGGCACCCTGGTGGGAATTGCCATCACCCTGGACCGCCACCCCGACCCGGCCGACCCGGACCCGTGGATCGGTCTGCTGATGGTGGACGCGGCGGCCCGGCGCCAGGGCCACGGCAGGCGGCTCGCGGCTCTGGTGGAGGACCGTTTCCGCGAAGCGGGCCGCACCGGCGTGCGCCTCGCCGTCCTGGACGGCAACCACGCGGGCCTCGCCTTCTGGACCGCCCTCGGCTACACCGTCGTCGACCACCGCGAGGACCGTGGCCGGGGCCGTCCCTGCGCGGTGCTGCGCAAGGAACTGGGCTGACGAACCGGGCTGACGAAGCGAACAGGGGAACCGGGCAGGCTGAACCGGGCAGCGGAAGCGAGAACCCCTCGGGCCGGTCCCGGCAGCTTCCTCACGGACGTGCGGGCTTGCCCTTCCCGTACAGCCAGTCCCGCCAGATCGCGCTGAAGTCCTTGCCGGGGACCTTCTTCTCCACGTAGGACGTGAAGTCGGCGGTGGAGGCGTTGCCGTGGCGGTGGGCCGCGGCCCAGCCCTGGGCGATGCCGTAGAAGGCGTCGTCACCGACGGTCTGGCGGATCCTGTGCAGGACCATCGCGCCGCGGTCGTACACCGGCGCGTCCGAGATGACCGCCGCGCTGCTCGGCCGGCCGGGCGGATAGGCCCAGATGTCCGTGCCGTTGTCGCCGTCGCCGCGGTAGACGGTGTCGAAGGTCTCCTGCGCGCTGGGGCCGTCGTGGTCCTCCTTCCACAGCCACTCCGCGTACGTGGCGAACGACTCGTTGAGCCACATGTCCCGCCAGGTCTTCGGGGTGACGGAGTCGCCGTACCACTGGTGGGCCAGTTCGTGGACGAGGGTGCTGGTGTCGGGGGCGCTGGGGAAAGCGGGCCGGTTCTGGGTCTCCAGCGCGTAGCCGACACCGGGAACGCGGTCGACGATCGCGCCGGTGGAGGAGAAGGGGTAGGGGCCGAAGTTGTACTCCGCCCAGTCCATGATCTCGGGGATCTGCGCGAGCACCGGGTCGCCGGCCCGCGCCAGGGCGGGATCGACGGCCGTGTACACCGGCAGGCCGTTCTCCAGGGTGGAGCGGCGCACCTCGAACTCGCCGATCGCGACCGTGGCGAGGTAGGTCGCCATCGGCTCGCCGACGTGCCAGCGGTACGTCGTACGGCCCCCGCCGGTCGTCGTGCTCCTCAGCTCGCCGTTGGAGACGGCGGTCAGCTTCCGGTTCGCGGGCACGGCGACGGAGATGTCGTACGTGGCCTTGTCGGAGGGGTGGTTGTTGCTGGGGAACCACGCCATCGAGCCGACCGGCTGACCGAGCGCCAGCGCGCCGTCGGCCGTGGGCAGCCAGCCCTCCTTCGCCCCGTCGGCGTCGGTGACCGTCCGGGGGGTGCCGGAGTAGCGGACGGTGGTGCTGAAGGTCTCGCCCCTGTCCAGTTCGTCGTGCGGCCGGACGGTCAGCTCCTGGCCGGCCCGGTGGAAACGGGCGTCCTTCCCCTCGACGGTCACGCTCCCCACGTCCATTCCCTGGAGGTCGAGGTCGAAGGCGGACAGGTCCTCGGTGGCGCGGGCGGTGACGACGGCCGTGCCGGTGAGGCGGCGGTGGTCCGGGTCGTAGGCGAGGGTGAGGTCGTAGTGGGTCACGTCGTACCCGCCGTTGCCCGCCTTGGGGAAGTACGGGTCGCGCAGACCGTAACCGCCCGGACGGCCGTGGACGCCGCCGTCGCAGGCGGTCAGCGGGAGGGCGCACAGCAGTAACGCGCCGGCGGCTCGGACAAACAGCGCTGTTCGGGACACGAGTGCGATCCTATGCGGCGGCCGTGGCACCATCCCTACGTGCTCGACATCGGCTACGCCCTCTCCAACCGCTTCCCCGACCCCCCGCAGACGGACTACCGCCGGGCGGACGTCCACGCCCTGCGCCACGACCTGTTCTGCGGCGACGTCTACCTCGCGGACACCAAGTCGGACCGGGAGCTGGCCACGGCCTGGGGCTGGGTGCCGGTTCTCGACTTCGCGTGGGCGCTGTGCGACATCGTGGAACAGGTGGACCGGGACCCGGCCGGCTCCCGGGCGGCCCGGCCCCAGCGGGCCGAGCTGGACTTCACCGAGTCCACCGACCGGATGCTGTTCGAGCGCCGTTTCGGGTGGGTGGACATCGAGGCCGACTGGATGCCGGCCGAGGAGCCCCCGCTGTCCTTCTCCCACGCCGACCTGCGCCGCGAGGCACGGGACTTCCTGCACGACCTGATCGCCGACCTGTGCGACCTGCACGAGGACCTCGCGGAGAACCCCGCGCTGTGGACCCTCCAGGCCCGCTTCCCCCGCGTGTCCTGACCGCCTGTCCTCTCCTCCTGCCCTCCCCCTGCCGCGCCCCCGTCCGCCGCGCGCCGGTCCGGCCCAGGCCTGCCCGGCGGCCCCCGCCGCAGGCGTCACGCGTCCGCCCCTCAGTCCTCCACCCTGACCCCCAGTTCCGCCGCCAGCACCGGCGCCAGGTCGAGCAGCTGGCCCGTGCTGATCACCGCCCCCGCCAGCCGGTCCACGCCCCGCGCGATCTCCAGCGAGGCGGCCCCGCGCAGGTCGACGTCGCTGAGCGTCGCCCCGCCGAAGTCGACGCCCTTGAGCGCGCAGTCCACGAACTCGACCCGCTCCAGCCGGGCTCCCCCGAAGTCCGGCTCGACCAGGACGCAGCCCTCGAAGACCACGTCCCGCAGCTTCGCCTTGCGCAGGTTCAGGTAGTCGATCTTTCCGCCGCGGATCCACACCCGCTCCAGGACCGCGCCGTGCAGCTGCACCCCGCCGAGCCGGGCGTCGACCAGCTCGGCGTCGCGCAGGGTCGCGTCCGCGAGGCTCGTACCGACGCCCCGCACGCCGGTGAGGACCGTGTCGAGCAGGCGCGCGTGGCGCAGTGACGCGTCGTCCAGGACGCAGCCCCGCAGCGCGCAGTCCATGAACCGGGCGCCCGCGCCGTCCTGCCCCGAGAGATCCGCCTCCCGGAACTCCACCCCGTCGTAGTCGCCGTCCGGCGCCAGTCCCGCGCCGTCGTACGCCTGAAGCGCGGGCAGCCGCACCTCGGGCCGCCGCGCCGCCTTCACCCGGCCCCGGCCGGTGCCGGACCCGCCCGTCCCGCCGGCTCCGCCCGTCCCGCCGACCGCTCTCCTCGCCATGCCCCCATCCTGCACCCCACCACTGACAGCGCCCCCGACAGAATCCCTGGCAGCCCTTCCGACCTGCGCGGACACCGGCGATGTCACGAACCGGGGGCCCGGACGGCCGTACCGACGCAAGTCGAAGGAGCGCCGCCGGGCGGACCGCCTCGGCCCGGCACGGCGCCCCGGGGGATGCGGAATGCGCAGATTCGTGCTGTTCTGGCGGGATGAGTATCACCCGAAAAGGTGAATCCTCCGTCGTACACCGGCACCACACCCGGCATCACCACACCGGGCACCAGCCCCGCCACGCCCACCCCTCGGACGCGCACCGCTGGTGGGCGCTGGTGGTGATCGCGATCGCGCAGCTGATGGTGGTGCTGGACGCGACCATCGTGAACATCGCCCTGCCCTCCGCCCAGCGCGCTCTGCACATGTCGGACGCCAACCGCCAGTGGGTGATCACCGCCTACACCCTCGCGTTCGGCGGGCTGCTCCTGCTGGGCGGGCGGGTCGCCGACCTGGTGGGGCGCAAACGCACGTTCGTCATCGGACTCGTCGGCTTCGCCGCCGCCTCCGCGTTCGGCGGCGCGGCCACGTCCTCCGGCATGCTCTTCGGCGCGCGGGCCCTCCAGGGCGGCTTCGCGGCGGTCCTGGCCCCCTCCGCGCTCTCCCTGCTGACCACGGCCTTCACCGATCCGCGCGAGCGCGGCAAGGCGTTCGGGATCTACGGCGCGCTGGCGGGCAGCGGCTCGGCGATCGGCTTCATCCTCGGCGGTCTGCTGACCGAGTACCTGGACTGGCGCTGGTGCCTGTACGTGAACGTGCCCATCGCCGTCGTCGCCGTGCTCGGCGCGTTCGTACTGCTGCGCGACCGGCCGGGGCACGCGGGCGCCCGGCTGGACGTGCCGGGCGTGGTGCTGGGCTGCGGCGGCCTGGTCGCCGTGGTCTACGGCTTCAGCGAGGCGCAGCCGCGCGGCTGGACGGACCCGCTGGTGCTCGCCCTGTTCGCGGCGGGCGCCGCGGTGCTGGCGGCGTTCGTGTGGTGGCAGACGCGGGCGCCGGTGCCGCTGCTGCCCCTGCGCATCCTGCGCGAGCGCAACCGGGCGGGCTGTCTGCTGACCATGCTGCTGGCCGTGATCGGCATGTTCGGGCTGTTCCTGTTCATGACCTACTACCTCCAGGAGATCCTCGGCTACTCGCCGCTGCGGACCGGACTCGCCTTCCTGCCGCTGACCGCCGCGATCATCGTCGGCTCCACCCAGGTCTCGGCCCGGCTGCTGCACCACGTGGCGCCCCGCGCGCTCATGGTCCCGGGGATGCTGCTGGCGGCGGGCGGCCTGCTGCTGCTGACCCGGCTCACGGTCGCCTCGCAGTACACCACCGAGGTACTGCCCGCGCTGCTGCTGATGGGCCTCGGCATGGGCCTGACCTTCATGCCGGTGTTCGCCACCGCCACCGCGGGCGTCGCCCCGCAGGACGCGGGCGTGACCTCCGCGACGGTGAACACGGCCCAGCAGGTGGGCGGTTCGATCGGCACCGCGCTGCTCAACACGGTCGCCATCTCCAGCAGCACGGCGTACATCACCGCGCGCCTGCGCTCACCGGCGGACCGGGCCCGGGTGGTCCCGCAGGGCATCGTGCACGGCTACACGGTCGCGATCTGGTGGGCCGCGGCCGTCATGCTCCTGGCCGCGCTGGCCGCGGGCCTGATGGTGACGGCCCGCGCGCCCAAGCACACCGTCCCGGCGGAAGGCGCCGTACCGGAGTCGGTGGCCTGAGCCGGCCCCGCCGGACGGGGCCGCCGAGACCCGCGAGGGGCGGGGAGGGTCCCGAGTCGCACCCGGGGCCCTCCCTCTGCGGGACCCCGCGCACGCGGGCATTGGTGCCCGGCCGCACCCGGCCGCGCTCCGCCGTCCTCAGTCCCGTCCTCCAGCCCCGTCAGTCCCGTCCTCCAGCCCCGTCAGTCCCGTCCCACGCCCCAGCCGCGCTCCGCCGTCCTCAGTCCCGTCCTCCAGCCCCGTCAGTCCCGTCCCACGCCCCGGCCGCGCTCCGCCGTCCTCAGCTCCGTCCCACGCCCCGAACGCGCGCTGCCGTCCTCAGCTCCGTCCCGCCACCCGGTCCGCGAGCCGGGCCAGTGCGGAGGAGCGGGCGCTGTGGGTGAGGGTCTCGCGGCGGTCCGCCGTGCGGTAGGTGGCGTACATGCCCTGCACGCCCAGCCAGCGCAGCGGCTCCGGTTCCCACTTGCGGACCTTGTGGCCCACCCAGGGCAGGCCGGTCAGCGGGGTCGCGCCCGCCTGGCCGGAGTCGAGCCGGACCAGGTCGGCCAGGGTGCGGGCGGCCAGGTTGGTGGTGGCGACGCCCGAACCGACGTAGCCGCCGGCCCAGCCCAGGCCGCTGCCGCGGTCCAGGGTGACGGTCGCGCACCAGTCGCGCGGGACGCCGAGGACACCGGACCAGGCGTGCGCGATGCGCAGCCCGGCCAGGGAGGGGAAGAAGCCGACGAGGATGTCGCGCAGGTCGCGGACGGTCTCCCGCTGGGTGCGGCCGTCGTTGTCGGTGCGCGAGCCGAAGCGGTACGGCACGCCGCGCCCGCCGAGCGCGATGCGGTCGTCGGCGGTGCGCTGGGCGTACATGTAGGCGTGCGCCATGTCGCCGAGGGTCTCGCGGCCGTCCCAGCCGAGCGCCGCCCACTGCGCCGCGCTCAGCGGCTCGGTGGCGATCATGGAGGAGTTCATGGGCAGCCAGGTGCGCCGCTGCCCCTTGAGGGAAGCGGTGAAGCCCTCGGTGCAGCGCAGCACGTAGGGGGCGCGGACGGTGCCGTAGGGGGTGACCGCGTGCCGGGGGCGGATCTCGGTGACCGGGGTCGCCTCGTGGATCGTCACGCCGAGCGCCGCCACCACCGATGCGAGGCCCTTGACCAGCTTGGCCGGGTTCAGGCGGGCGCCGTGCGGGGTCCAGGTGGAGCCGACGGCGTCGGCGACCCGGATCCGCTCGGAGGTCTCGCGGGCGCCGTACAGCTCGCGGTCCTTCTCGCCGTACGCCAGCTCGTGCTCGTGGAAGGCCTTCAGGCGGGCCAGCTGGGCGGGGGTGCGGGCCACCTCCAGGACGCCGCCCTTGTGGACGTCGGCCTCGATGCCCTCCTCGGCGGCGACGCGGATCACCTCGTCCACGGTGTCGTTCATCGCGCGCTGGAGCCGTACGGCGGCCTCGTGGCCGTGCAGCTTCGCGTACCGGTCGCGGCCGGCGACGCCGTTGTAGAGCCAGCCGCCGTTGCGGCCGGAGGCGCCGTAGCCGCAGAACTTCTGTTCCAGGACGGTGATCCGCAGCGACGGCGCGGCCTTCTTCAGGTAGTACGCCGTCCACAGCCCCGTGTACCCGCCGCCGACGATCACCACGTCGACGCTCGCGTCCCCGGTGAGCGGTTCGCGCACGGCGGGGACGCCGTCGTCCGCGAACCAGAAGGAGATGCCGCCGTTCACGACGCCGCCGTTGCCTGTGCCGCCGCCCGCGGCATTCCTCGCCGAGCTGCTCATGGCCGGACGTTAACGCCTGGTGGGCGTCGGTGTCTCCTTCGGATTCCGTGCTTTTCCGGCGCCTTTGGCCAGCGGCCGGCACCCCAGACCGATCAGCGCGGCGGTGAAATGCCCGAGATCGGTGAAGGTGCGCCCGGCCAGCAGCGGCACCCCGAAGAAGAAGAGCACCGCGGCGGCGTACGGATACCGCCAGGGCCTGCGGATCCGGTAGGTCAGCACCGCGGCCGTCCCGGCCAGCGCGTAGCTGACCCCGACGTCCAGGGTGTCGACCGCGGATGCGGGGACCACACCGCGTCCGATCGCCCACAGCAGCGCTCCCTCGCTGATCAGCGAGGCCAGCACGTGCGCGGCCACGCACACCACGATCCAGCGCAGGGTGCCCAGCCAGCGCTCGGCCTGCGCGTGGAAGAGCGAGTAGAGGGCGGCGTACGGCAGCCAGCGCCCGCTCGGGATCCACATGGCGCTGGCGAACAGCACCCGTACCGGGTTGTCGGACAGTTCGTGGATGTTCGTCGAGCGCTGCCGCAGGAAGTCCTCCTCGAAATCCGGCGACATGCGGTGCAGGGCGACGGTGGTGACGAACAGGATCAGCAGCCAGACGTACGTCCCCGGCGCGGCGCGCACGTACGCCGTCACCGCCCGAAGCCCCTGCCGAAACCGGATGACCCCGCTCACACCGGCCAGTATGGTCGGCACCGTGATCGAGGTGCCCGCCGAGCTGGCCGCTACGCAGGAGAAGTTCAACGGAGCGGCGGGCCGGGCGTTCGTCGCCGGGCTGCCGCGGCGGGCGGCCCGCTTCCTCACGCGCTGGGACCTGCGCCTGGACGGCCCGCCGATGTACGGGGTGTGCGCGCTGGTCCTCCCGGTGGTGCGGGCTGGGGGCGCCCCTTGCTCGTCAGAGCTCGGGGGAGGGACACCGGCCGCGCTCAAGCTCCAGCCCCTGGACGAGGAGAGCGCGGGCGAGCCGGTCGCGCTGCGCGCCTGGGCCGGCGAAGGGGCCGTACGGCTGCTGGAGCACGACGAACCCACCTGCACCCTGCTGCTCGAACGGCTGGACGAGTCCCGGACGCTGTCGGGACTGCCGGACAGCCGCGCGGCCGTCGGGGTGATCGGCGCACTCCTCGCGCAGCTCACCTCCGTGCCCGCCCCGGCGGGGGTGCGGCGGCTGGGCGACATCGCGCAGGCGATGCTGGAACAGGCGCCGTGGGCCCTGACCCGGGTGCCGGACGCCGCCGACCGGCGGCTGCTCGCCGACTGCGCGGCGGCCGTGCGCGAGGTCGCCGGTGACCCCGGCGACCGGCTGCTGCACTGGGACCTGCACTACGGCAACGTCCTCGCCGCCGACCGCGCGCCCTGGCTCGCCATCGACCCCAAACCGCTCGCCGGTGACCCCGCATTCGACCTGATGCCCGCGCTCGGCGACCGCTACGACCCCGCCGAGACCCTGTGGCGTTTCGACGCGCTGACCGCGCGGCTCGGCCTGGACCGGGCGCGCGCCCGCGCCTGGACGCTCGGGCGGGTGCTCCAGAACTGCCTGTGGGAGATCGAGGACGGCCGGCCGCTGGAGGCCGTGCAACTGGAGATCGGCCGCGCGCTGCGCGATTGAACCGGGCGCCGGGGACGGCGGGCCCCGCCGCGTACCTGAACCCGACACCGGACCCCGAGGGGAACGGGCGCGCCGCGCGCCCGGACCGGCCGCCGCACGAGGGGACGGACCCGCGCGCACGCAAGGCCGACGTGGGCGGCGGGCCGGCGTGCACGCAAGGCCGGCGCGGGCGGAGAGCCGACGTGCACGCAAGGCCGGCGCGGACGGAGAGCCGGCGTGCCCGGAAGGCCGGCACGGGCGGAGAGCCGACGAGGGCGGAGAGCCGACGTGCACGGAAGACCGACGTGCACGCAAGGCCGGCGTACGGGTGTGACACGCCGCCGGACGGCCCATCGGGCAGTCCAGAGGGTCATCAGGTCATAGCGTACAGAATATGACGAAACGCCACATCTCCCTGCTGGTCTGCGCCGCAGCGCTCGTCGCCTCCGGCGTCGCCGCAGCCGCACCGGTCTCGGTGCCGAAGACGCACCTGGTCCACCCCGGGGAATCGATCCAGAAGGCGGTGGACGCCGCCCGGCCGGGCGACACCGTGCGGGTGCTGCCCGGCACCTACCACCAGAGCGTCAAGATCACGACGCCCGGCCTGACCCTGCGCGGCTCCGGCAGCTCCACCGTCCTGGAACCGGCCACGAAGGCCACGGACGTCTGCGGCAAGCGCGGCAACGGCATCTGCGTGGCGGGCACCAAGGCCAAGCGCCTCATGGGTGTCACCGTCTCAAACCTGGTCCTGACCGGCTACTCCCGGGCCGGAATGATCTCCGTGGGCGCCGACGGGCTGATCGTCCGGCACGTCACCTCCGACAAGAACGGCGCCTGGGGCTTCGCCGAGGAACACTCCGAGCACAGCACCTACGAGCGCGACGCCGCGCGGAACAACGGCGACGCGGGCATCTTCCTCGCCAACACCATCACCGCCGAGCAGGGCGCCGCCGACAGCAAGGAAACGCTGATCGCGCACAACCTGGTGGCGGGCAACCGGGTCGGCGTCACCGTCCGCCGGCTGCGCAACCTCACCGTCGCCGCCAACGCCATCACCGGCAACTGCGCGGGCGTCTTCGTCGTCGGCGACGAGAACAAGCCGAAGGCCGGCGCGCTGACCGTGCGCGACAACCGCGTCGTGAAGAACAACAAGTACTGCGCCAAGACGGACCGGCTGCCCTTCCTCCAGGGTTCCGGGATCGTCCTGACCGGCGCCGAGAAGGCCGAGGTCACCGGCAACCTGGTCACCGGGAACGCGGGCACCTCACCGCTGTCGGGCGGCATCGTCCTGTTCAAGAGCTTCGTCGGCGCCACCAGCGACGGCAACCGGATCGCCGACAACTCGCTGTCCGGCAACGCCCCCGCCGACCTGGTCAACCAGGAGAGCGCCAAGCGCGGCAACACCTTCGCCCACAACAGCTGCCGGGCCTCCAGGCCCGCGGGGCTGTGCTGAGCCGTACCCCACCTGCACACCACCGAAGGAAGAAAGGCGGCACATGACGACCGCTCAGACCGCCCCACCGCCGTCCATGCGGCTCAGGGAGCTCGTGTTCGGGGCGGCGTGTGCCGCCGCCCTCCGCGCCGCGGCCCGCCTCGGCGTGGCCGACGCGCTCGGCGACACCCCCCTGGCCGCGGAGGACCTCGCCGCCGCGGTGAAGACCGAACCCAAGCCGCTGCGCCGGCTGCTGCGGGCACTGACCTGCTACGGCGTCTTCGAAGAGCGTCCCGACGGGACCTTCGCGCACACCGACATGTCCCGGCTGCTGCGCGAGGACGACCCGAACAGCCTGCGCAACATCTCCCTGTGGTGCACCGAACCGTGGACCTGGGACGCCTGGCCGAAACTCGACGAGGCGGTGCGCACCGGCCGCAACGTCGTCGAGGACCTGTACGGCAAGGAGTTCTTCGTCTACCTCAACGAGGACGCCCCCGAGTCGGCGGACGTCTTCAACCGGGCCATGACGACCTCCAGCAAGCAGTCCGCCCGCGACGTCGCCGAACTCCTCGACCTGTCCGGCGCCGCCTCGGTCGCCGACATCGGCGGCGGCCAGGGCCACGTGGTGGCCAGCCTGCTGGAGAAGTACCCGCGGATGCACGGCACCCTGATGGACCTGCCGCGGGTCGTGGACAACGCCGACGCGCGACTGCGCGAGGGCGGCTCGCTCGCGGACCGGGTGGACATCGTGCCCGGCGACTGCCGCGAGGCCGTCCCGGTCCGGGCCGACGTCTACATCATCAAGAACATCCTGGAGTGGGACGACGACTCCACCGCCCGCTGCCTGCGCAACGTCATGGAGGCGGGCGGCCCCAAGGCACGGGTCGTGGTCATCGAGAACCTCGTCGACGACACCCCGTCGATGCGGTTCAGCACCGCCATGGACCTGCTGCTGCTGCTCAACGTCGGCGGCGCCAAGCACACCACGAAGTCGATGGAGAGCCGCCTGGAGGCGGCCGGCCTGGTCATCGACGACATCAGCCCGGTCAACCCCTACCTGCACGCCTTCGACTGCACCGTCCCCGCCTGACCCACCCCGCGGGCGAACCGCCCGCGACGACGGCCGCCGGGCCCGCGACAGCGCGGGCTCGGCGGCCGTTGTCCGTCCGTCGCACGACGTCCCCGTACGACCTTCCCGTACGGCCGCTCCGTACGGCCGCCCCGTACGGCCTTCCTCACGACGTCCTCGTACGACGCTCCTGGTGTCGAGCCGGCGACGCCGGCGGCGTCAGCCGCGGCCGTCGCGCTCCCAGAGGTAGAAACGCCGCGCCATCGCGTCCTTCGGCGAGCGCCACGTCTCGGGGTCGTACGCGCTCACGTACGACGACAGCCGCTCGCTGATGCCCCGGAACTCGGGGTGGCCGGCCACCTTGGCGATGGCCGGGCCCGGGTCCCGGTCGGCCTCGACGAGATGCATGTACACGTCGCCGAACTGGAAGAGGCTGCGCCGGGTGACGCCGACCAGGTGCGGCAGCTCCCCCCGGTCGGACTCCTCGAAGATCTTCGCGATGTCCGGGGCCGAGCCCGGCGCCATCCGGGCCACGATCAGGGCCTGGTGCATGGATCCGCTCCTGTCGTCCGGTCCGGCTCAGTCGGTGGTCAGGGCCGGCTCGGGCCGCCGCCCGGCCGCCGCCTCGACCTTGTCCCGGATGAGCGCCATCTGGACCTTGGAGTTCTTGTTGATGTTGTCGGTCATCCAGTCGTCGTCGACCGGGGCCTCCGGCTTCATCGCGAAGTCCTGGGTCCAGACCATGCGGGTGCCGCCCGGGACCTCCTCGTAGCGCCAGTGGATGTCCATGTGGGCGAACGGCCCGGTCTCCACGCGGCGCGCCTTCACGGTGAGCGTGGCCCGGTCCGGCTCCCGCTCGGAGACCCAGCTCCACACCGTGCCGTTCTCGTCGGGGTGCATGGTCAGCCGGAAGGTGCACTTGGCGCCCTCCTGCTTCAGGATCTCCGCGGAGGCGTACTCGCTGAACAGCTGCGGCCACTTCTCCACGTCGTTGGTCATCTCCCACACCAGGTCCACCGGTGCGGCGATGGTGATCTCGTTCTGAGTGTGTCCGGCCATCTCAGGCTCCTGCCAGAAGGGTGCTGTTGACGAGGTCGAGGAACTTCCGGGGCGTCTTGCAGCGCTCCGCGTCGGCCGGCATCGGCATGCCGTGCCGGTTCTCCAGTTCGCCCACGATGCCGAGCAGGCCGAGCGAATCGATGCCGAGCTCGTCGAAGCCGGTGTCGGCCCGGTCCGCCAGTTCCTCGGGGCTGACGGTGATACCGGCGGCCTTCTTCATGAGTTCGGACAGTTCTTCCACGGTGATTCGGTCACTCATGCGGGTTCCTCTCCTTGTTGCTCCCGGCGTGTGGCTCCCGGCGCCACCAGGCCCTGGCACCAGGACCTAGGGAGCGCCGGCGGTGCCGTGCCGCAGCACCAGCGCCGAGTTCGAGCCCATGAGCCCCCGGCCGAGGACCAGCGCCGTGCGCACCTGCGCGGCACGCGCGCGGCCGGTCACCAGATCGAGGTCATGGCAGATGTCGAAGACATTGGGGGTCGGCGGGATCAGGCCGTGCTCCATCGAGAGCACCGCCGCCGCCGCGTCC
Source organism: Streptomyces sp. NPDC021356 (assembly GCF_040641015.1). Lineage (NCBI taxonomy): Bacteria > Bacillati > Actinomycetota > Actinomycetes > Kitasatosporales > Streptomycetaceae > Streptomyces > Streptomyces sp. NPDC021356. The sequence goes on from NZ_JBFACU010000007.1 coordinate 212,982, forward strand.
AGCACCGGAGCCGCGCAGTACGCCCGGCCCGTACCGGTCTTGGGCGCCGTCACCGGCACCCGCCGTCCGTGCGCGCCGAGCGCGTCCGCGATCGCCAGCGCCTCGGCCCGGTCCGCCTCCGGGACACCGAGCGCGTCCGCGAAGACCACGTCGACCTCCTCCGGCGCGCAGTCCGCGTCCACCAGGGCCGCGCGGATCGCCTCCGCGAGCCCCTGCCGCGACAGCTCCCAGCCGGAGGCGCCCGTGAAGGTCGCCGCGTGCCCCGCCACCGTCGCCCGCACCGGCACGCCCCGCTCCCGGGCCGCCTCCACCGCCTCCACGACGAGCATCGCGCCGCCCTCGGCGGGCACGAACCCCGACGCCGCCTCGGTGAACGGCCGGTACGCCCGCTCCGGATCGGCCACCGGACTCAGCTCGCGGTAACCGAGCTGGCAGACCATCGAGTACGGGGCCAGCGGCGCCTCCGTCGAACCGGCCACGATCACGTCCGTACCGCGCCGCACCGCCCGCGCCGCGTGCGCGAGGGCGTCCAGACCGCCGGCCTCGTCGGCGGCGAGCACCGAACACGGCCCCTTGAAACCGCGCCGGATGGAGATCTGGCCGGTGCTGGCCGCGTAGAACCAGGCGATCGACTGCCAGGGGCCCACGTACCGGCTGCCCTTGCCCCACAGTTTCTGCAGCTCCCGCTGGCCGAACTCGCCACCGCCCGAACCGGCCGCCGTCACCACACCCGCCGAGAACGGGTCCTCTTCCGTGTCGGCCCGGCCCAGCCGGGCGTCCTCCAGCGCCGCGTCGGCCGCCGCCATCGCGAAGTGCGTGAACCGGTCGGTCTGCACCAGGTAGCGCTCCTCGACCGTCACCGACGGATCGAAGGACCGCACCTCGCCCGCCACCTTCAGCGGCAACTGCTCGCAGCCCTCACGCGTGACCCGGTCGAGGACGCTCACACCCTCCTGCGTGGACTTCCAGAAGGTCTCCGTGCTGTTTCCGTTGGGCGCCACGACACCGATGCCGGTGACGGCCGCCCGCCGTTTCGCGGGTGCGCTCATCGTGCCCTCTCCCTTCGCCGGGTCAGGATCACCGCGGACTGGAAACCGCCGAACCCGCTGCCCACCGAGAGCACGCTGTCCAGCTTCCGCTCCCGGGCGGTCCGCGGGACGTAGTCCAGGTCGCACTCGGGATCCGGCGTCGTGTAGTTCGCGGTCGGCGGCACCGCCTGGTGGGCCAGCGCGAGCACGCACGCCACCACCTCGATCGCCCCGATCGCGCCCAGCGAGTGACCCACCATCGACTTGATGGAACTCATCGGCGTGTCATAGGCGTGCGGGCCCAGCGCCCGCTTCACCGCGGCCGTCTCGTGCCGGTCGTTCTGCCGGGTCCCGGAACCGTGGGCGTTCACGTAACCGATCTCGGTGGCGTCCAGCCGGGCGTGGTCCAGCGCCGTCTCGATCGCCCGCGCCATCTCCAGGCCCTCACTGGTCAGACCCGTCATGTGGTAGGCGTTGCCGAACGTCGCGTAGCCGCTCAGCTCGCAGTACACGTGTGCACCGCGCGCCCGGGCGTGCTCCAGCTCCTCCAGCACCAGCACCGCGCCGCCCTCGCCCATGACGAACCCGTCACGGTCGTTGTCGAAGGGCCGCGAGGCGTGCGCCGGGTCGTCGTTGTTCGGCGACGTGGCCTTGATCGCGTCGAAGCACGCCATCGTGATCGGCGATATCGGCGAGTCCGACGCACCGGCTATGCAGATGTCGGCCCGCCCCTCCTCCACCGTGTGCAGCGCGTACCCGACCGCGTCGAGACCCGAGGTGCAGCCCGTGGAGACGGTCTGCACCGGCCCGCGCGCCCCGAACCGCTCCGCCACCGTCGAGGCCAGCGTGCTCGGCGTGAACGCCCGCTCCAGATGCGGCTGCGCCCGCTCGTGGTCCACCTCCCAGCGCTCACCGCCGTGGCTGACCAGGACGTAGTCGCTCTCCAGCCGGGTGGTGCCGCCCACCGCCGTGCCCAGCGAGACCCCGACCCGCCAGGGGTTCTCCCCGGCGAGGTCGAGCCCCGAGTCCCGTACCGCCTCCTGACCGGCGGCCAGCGCGAACTGGATGTAGCGGTCGCAGCGCTCGACCTGCTCCTGGGACAGCCCCGCGGCCACCGGATCGAAGTCGCACTCCGCGGCGATACGCGAGCGCAGGCCGGACGGGTCGAAGAACGTGATGCCCCGCGTCGCCGTCCGCCCGTTCGCCAGCAGGTCCCAGAACGCCGGCGCGCCGATCCCGCCCGGCGCCACGATGCCTATGCCGGTGACCGCCACCCGCCTGGTCATGAGCGGGCCTCGGCCACGTCGGCCGGCTCCTCGGCACCCGCCCCGGCCGGCACCGCGTCCGTGCCCTCCGTGTCCACGTGCCCCAGCTGCGGGCGCGGCGCCAGCGGACCGAGATGGAAGACGATCCGCGCCTCCGCCTCACCCACGTTGCGGAAACGGTGCCGCATGTAGGCCGGGATCATCAGCCCCTGCTCCGGCCTGAGCGGGTGCGGCTCACCGTCCAGGTCCACCTCCAGATCACCGCAGACCACGTACACGAACTCCTCCGAGTACGGGTGGTAGTGCTCCCCGATGCGGTCACCGGGCTGCACGATGGCCACCCCCATGAAACCGCTGGTGGAGCCCACCGTGGCCGGGGTGAGCATGGCGCGCAGATCGCCGCCGCGCCGGGTGTTGGGCTCGGTGTCGCTGAGGTCCACGATCTTGGGCCTGGTCTTGATCACGTCGTTCCTCCGGTGGTGTGTACGTCGGCTGAAGGGGGGCGTCAGGCGTCCGGCGCGGACCGGCGGTCGGTGACGAGGTCCATCCGGGCGAGGGTCAGCAGACGCGCCAGGTCGCAGTCCTTCTTCGCGGCGCCCTCGTCGAGCAGCGTCGTCAGCTCCGACACCTGCGCCGCGTCCGCCAGCCCCAGCGCCGAGGCCACGTCCGCCTCCAGAGCACCCCGTACGTCGATCAGGCGGACGACCACGTCGTCCCGCTCGAAGACCGTGCTGCGCAGGATCGGGCTGCCCGCGTCCTCCGCGGCCTGCTCGTCGTGCTGGGCCAGCAGCTCCGCCAGCCGCATGCCCATGCCCGGCCGCGCCGGGTAGTACAGCGCGTGCCGGCCCGCCTCCCCGTCCTCCTGGCCACTGGTCACGTGATGCACGGCCGGCAGCGCCGCCCGGGTGAAGAACACCCGCACCGACTCCTGGTCGGCGAAGTCCCGCTCCTGCTCCAGGTACGGGTTGATGGCCTCCTCCACCGCCCGGATCTCCGGCTGCCGCGCCACGTGCCGCAGCGCCGCGAGCAGATCACCGCGCACCTCGATGGCGCGCACCACCCGGTTGCCGTGCATGAACAGCGACGTACGGCACAGCCGGGTGGTGTCGTCCACCCGCGCCTGCGGCGACTCGTAGCTCGCCAGCAGCTCCGCCACCTTCTTCTCACTGCCCGGCTTCACCGTGAACGTCAGCGCATGCCGGATCACACCGTCACCGATCCGCGGCGACGCCTGCAGCCGCCGCTCGCCCGTCACGGCACGCGCCGCCTCCCCGCCGGTCTCCCGGACGATGTGGAAACGCAGCGACCGGGTGTCCCGGATGCAGCTGTGCATCGGCTGCACCATCCGCACGTGCTCCTCGCTGTTCACCCACGCGAGGAACGGCGGGGCGCTCTCCCACTCACTCGTGATCAGCCACTGGGAAGGGTTCTCGATCGACTGGCACAGCTGGTCGCTGACATGCCCGGGAACGGACGAGACCTGCTTGCCCATCTCCTCGTACGCCTCCAGAAACTGCTGCTGGGCGCCGTCGTAGACGTCCACCAGCAGGACGACCCGGAGCCGGGAACCGTCGAAGACGGACTGGGAGACACGTTTCGAGGCCTGCTGCTCGATGGGTTCTGAAACACGCTCAGAGATGGCGGTCATCTGCGTACGTCTCCTTGACGGGGCTCGAGAGGGCTTCGCGGAACTGACGGCCGGGCGCGGGTGACGCGACGTCAGCGTGATCTCGATCCTGAGCCGGTTGCGATCAGTGCGCGACTCGTGTGCACCACGCGGGTGATCACACGGGTGATTGCCCCCGCGAACGCACGCGGACCCGCCCCGCACCGGGCATGGAGACACCGACGGACTCTCCCGCCCCGCACCTCGCGCAGCCCCCCGCCCCGCACCTCGCGCAGCCCCCCGCCCCACCCCGCCCCTGGAGACACCGATGCACCAAGAAGCCGACCACCGGGTACCCGTCCTCATCGTCGGCGGCTCCCTGGTGGGCCTGTCCACCTCACTCTTCCTGGGCCGCCTCGGCGTACCGCACCTGCTCGTCGAACGGCACTCCGGCACCTCCATCCACCCCCGCGGACGCGGCAACAACGTGCGCACCATGGAACTGTTCCGCGTGGCCGGCATCGAAGACGCCGTCAAGGACGCGGCAGCTCTCCTCGCCGACAACCACGGCATCCTCCAGACCCCCACCCTCGTCGGCGACGCCGGCGAATGGCTCTTCAAGCACATCGACCCGGGCGGGGGCATGGCGAGGTTCAGCCCCACCGGCTGGTGCCTGTGCAGCCAGAACGACCTCGAACCCGTCCTCCTCGAAGGCGCCCGCTCCCTCGGCGGCGACCTGCGCTACTCCCACGAGATGGAGACGTTCGAACAGGACAGCGACGGCGTCACCGCCACCGTCCGCGACCGCGCCACCGACCAGCACTACACCGTCCGCGCCGACTACCTCGTCGCCGCCGACGGCCCCCGCAGCCCCGTCCGCCACCGCCTCGGCATCGGCCAGTCCGGCCCCGGCGACCTGTTCGCCAACGTCAGCGTCACCTTCCGCTCCAAACTGCTCGCCGACGTCGTGGGCGAACGCCGCTTCATCTGCTGCTACCTCACCGACCCGGACGCCGACGGCGCCCTGCTCCCCGTCGACAACAAGGAGCACTGGGTCTTCCACGCCCCCTGGCACCCCGAACACGGCGAAACCCTCGACGAGTTCACCGAGGAACGCCTCCAACGGCACATCCGCCGCGCCATCGGCGCCCCCGACCTCGACGTCGAGATCACCGGCAAGGCCTCCTGGCGCGCCGCGGAACGCGTCGCCGACCACTACGGCACCGGCCGCGTCTTCCTCGCCGGCGACTCCGCCCACGAGATGTCCCCCACCGGCGCCTTCGGCTCCAACACCGGCATCCAGGACGCCCACAACCTCGCCTGGAAACTCGCCGCCGTCCTCCAGGGCTGGGCCGGCCCCGGCCTCCTCGACACCTACGACACCGAACGCCGCCCCGTCGCCACCGCCACCAGCGCCCGCGCCTCCGCCCGCTCCGTCGAACACAGCCACCCCGGCTTCGCACCCGCGCCCGGCATCGGCGGCGGCAAACGCGGCGGCATCCTCAACGTCGTCCTCGGCTACCACTACCCGCACGGCGCCGTCGTCGGCACCGCCCCCGACCAGGAAGTCGTCCCCGACGCGATGCGCCTGACCGGCGAACCCGGCAGCCGCGCACCCCACCTGTGGGTCAACCGCTCCGGCACCCGCATCTCCACCCTCGACCTCTACGAACGCACCCTCGTCCTGCTCAGCGACGCCCGGTCCACGGCCGACTGGCACGCGGCGGCCCAGCGCATCACACAGACGGGCGACACCCCCCTGGCCTCCTACCGCTTCGGCACCGACCTCACCTACGCGGACCGGACCGACCAGGACACCCCGCCCCCGGACTGGGCCCGCACCCACGGCACCACCACCGACGGCGCCGTCCTGATCCGCCCCGACGGCTTCATCGCCTGGCGCGCCCCGGGCGCCGTACCGGACCCGGAGGGCGCACTGCGGGAAGTCCTCGCGACGGTGCTGCGGACCGGCTGACCCGGATTGGGACCTCACCCCCGCGGGCATGCAAAAGGCCAGGTCAGACAGAGTCTGACCTGGCCTTTCCCGGAGCCCCCTGTCGGATTCGAACCGACGACCTACGCATTACAAGTGCGTTGCTCTGGCCAGCTGAGCTAAGGAGGCGCGCTGGGTCGTGCCCGTGCAGTGTACCCAGGTCGCCGCCGCGGCCCGTCGAAAATTTCCGCGAAGTTCACACCCCTTCAAGTACTGACAGAGCAGGTGAACGCCAGGTACCGTCCTGTGCCAGTTCACTCTTGTGGACCACGCGAGCACCAGGGCGGGCCGTTCGGTGGGGTATTCCCCCCGGCGGGGCCCCGTCGTGGCAACCGCCTTCCTACTCGGATCGTCCGGCACGTTCCTGCCGGTAGAAGGGGGCCCATTCACCATGGCCACTGTGCAGTTCGACAAGGCGACCCGGATCTACCCGGGTTCCGAGAAGCCCGCCGTCGACGCCCTGGAGATCGACATCGCGGACGGCGAGTTCCTCGTCCTGGTCGGCCCGTCCGGCTGCGGCAAGTCCACCTCGCTGCGCATGCTCGCGGGGCTGGAGGACGTCAACGGCGGTGCCATCCGCATCGGTGACCGTGACGTCACCCACCTGCCGCCGAAGGACCGGGACATCGCCATGGTGTTCCAGAACTACGCGCTGTACCCGCACATGACGGTCGCCGACAACATGGGCTTCGCGCTCAAGATCGCCGGTGTCAACAAGGCGGAGATCCGGCAGAAGGTCGAGGAGGCCGCGAAGATCCTCGACCTGTCCGAGTACCTGGACCGCAAGCCGAAGGCGCTCTCCGGTGGTCAGCGCCAGCGTGTCGCCATGGGCCGCGCGATCGTGCGTGAGCCGCAGGTGTTCCTCATGGACGAGCCGCTGTCCAACCTGGACGCCAAGCTGCGTGTGTCCACCCGTACGCAGATCGCCTCCCTCCAGCGCCGCCTGGGCATCACCACCGTCTACGTCACCCACGACCAGGTCGAGGCCATGACGATGGGCGACCGGGTCGCGGTCCTCAAGGACGGTCTGCTCCAGCAGGTCGACTCGCCGCGCAACATGTACGACAAGCCCGCCAACCTCTTCGTCGCCGGCTTCATCGGCTCCCCCGCCATGAACCTGGTCGAGGTGCCGATCACGGACGGCGGTGTGAAGTTCGGCAACAGCGTCGTGCCCGTCAACCGCGACGCGCTCAAGGCCGCCGCCGACAAGGGCGACCGCACGGTCACGGTGGGTGTCCGGCCCGAGCACTTCGACGTGGTCGAGCACGACGGCGGTGCGGCGGCCTCCCTGTCCAAGGACAGCGCCGACGCCCCGGCCGGTCTCGCCGTCTCCGTGAACGTGGTGGAGGAGACCGGCGCGGACGGCTACATCTACGGCACCGTCGAGGTCGGCGGCGAGAAGAAGGACCTCGTCGTCCGCGTCAGCAGCCGTTCGGTCCCGGAGAAGGGCGCCACCGTGCACGTCGTGCCGCGGCCGGGCGAGACCCACGTGTTCTCCACCTCGACTGGCGAGCGCCTGACGGACTGACCGCCTGACGGGCTGACCGCCTGACGGACTGACCGCCTGACGGGCTGACCGCCTGACGGGCTGACCGCCTAGCGGGCTGACCGCCTGACGCCTTACGGCTGAAACCCCGGGCATGGCCCGGGAGATTCACCCGAGTTGACGAGAAGGGCCCCGCGAACTGCTGCGGGGCCCTTCTCGGCGTCTCCGCCCGCTCTCGGCATCACCCTGACACAGGGGACATTTCGAGCCGTGTGCGTCAACACGGCGCCCGGAGAACGGCCCTGCCGCATCCCCCGATCAGGTGACTAAATGTCGCCAAATCATCACCGGGCGCTACCCTCACTCGCGTGAAGCACTCCACCACGCAACCCACGCGACGCGGCCGGGGCCCCGCCCGCCGGATCGGCCGCTCCCTCGCCCTCGTCCTGCCCGTCGTCCTGGTGCTCTCCGGGACCCTCGCGGTCACCCGAGTCAACTGGTCGGGGAACCCCTCGAACTCGGTGCTCACCGCGTCCGACATGTCCGCGCCCAGGGCCTCCGCCCGCCATCGCGCCCCGCAGGACGTGCTGCGCGACCAGCTGCTGACGGAGCTGCAGGAGAAGGACCCGGGCGTCGCGCTCACCCATCTCCAGGAGGCGGTCGACGACCGCCCGTCGCTGGCCGGGCACTGCGCCTCGATCGCCCGCACCCTGGGCCGCGCCGCGGTCCGTATCTACGGTCCCGCCCGCGCCCAGTCCTACTCCCGCCCCGTCTGCGACACGTCCTTCGCCTCCGGGGTCCTCGCGGCGCACAGCTGAGCGCGCCGCCTCCCGCCGCCGCAGGTACCCCAGGTGTGCCCCAGGTCCTCTCAGGCGCCGCAGGCCGAGCGCCTGAGCGCCTGAGAGGACCTGGGGCCGGAACCGGGCGGGCCGGGCCGGGGCCGGGCCGCGCCCACCGCAGCCGCGGCCGCACGGCCCCCGCCGGCGTCCCACGTACAGTTCGGGCATGACCCATCCGAATGCGGCGTCCCGCCCCACTCAAGCCGTGGTCCTGGCCGGTGGCCAGGGCTCCCGGCTGCGCCCCTACACCGACGACCGGCCCAAGCCGATGGTCGAGATCCCCGGCACGGGCACCCCGATCATCGGCCATCAGCTCGCCTGGCTCGCCGAGGAAGGCGTCACCGACGTGGTGGTCTCCTGCGGCCACCTCGCCGAGGTCCTCCAGGAGTGGCTGAAGTCGGCGGCGCTGCCCGTCAAGGTGACCACGGTCGTGGAGTCGGAGCCCCTCGGCCGGGGCGGCGGCCTGAAGTTCGCCGCCGCGCACCTCCCCCACCCCGACCGGTCCTGGTACGCCACCAACGGCGACATCTGGACCCGTTTCTCGCTGCGCGACATGGCGGACTTCCACACCGAGCGGGACGCGGTCGCGACCCTCGCGCTGGCCCGCCCGCGCATCCCGTGGGGTGCCGTGCAGACGGACGGCTTCGGCCACATCACCGACTTCATCGAGGCGCCGCCTTCGACCTTCGAGATCAACGCGGGCGTCTACGTCTTCTCACCCGAGTTCGCCTCCCTGCTCCCCGAGCGCGGCGACCACGAGCGCACCACGTTCCCGCGGCTGGCCCGGGAGCGGCGGCTGGCCGGCTTCCCGCTCCCGCAGGGGTCCTACTGGCGTGCCATCGACACGGCGAAGGACCTGACGGAGGCCGCCAAGGAGCTGGCCGGACCGGGCAGGTGACACCCGCGCCGAAGGGCCCCGCACCGTGCGTGGTGCGGGGCCCTTCTGTGTGCGCGTACGGGTGATGTCCCGGGGCGCCCGGTCCTAGCCCAGCAGGCCGCCCACCAGCCCGGGCTGGCCGGTGGAGGAGCTGCCGCCGCCGGAGCCGGACGGCTGGGTGTCCCCGCCGGAGCCACCGGAGCCCGAGCCGCCGGAGCCCGTACCGCCGGTGGCGGTCCCGCCGGAGGTCGGTCCCGAGCTGGTGCTGGGCGCGTGCTGGGCCGGGGCGGAGTGGCGCGGCGGGACCCGGCCGCCGGCGCCCTGGGTCTGGCTGGGCGACCCGCCGGTGACGGCTCCGCTCTCGCGTGCGGTGCCCGGTGTGGTGGCGGGGCCGCCGGTGGGGCCGGCGGTCGTGCCGTGGTGGCTGGGCGAGGTGGAGGCCGACGGGGACCTGCGGTGCTCGGCGGTGCCGGACCGCTGCGGGAGCGGCGTGCCGGGCAGCTGGTTGCGCGGGGCCTCGCCGGGGCCGGGTACGACCACGTTGCCTGCGCCGCGCACCGCGCCGCCCAGCAGCGAGCCGACGAGCAGGGTGAGGCCGGTGACGACGACGGTGAGGAGCGCGCCGCGGCGCAGCACGTACCGGCGCAGGGCCCAGATGTCGGAGCGCGGGCCGAGCCGCCGCCAGGCGGAGGCCGCGAGCCGGCCGTCGACGGAGTAGACGGGGGCGCCGGCGATGACCAGCGGGGACCATGCGGCGAGGTAGATGATGTCCGGCGCGTCGTAGACGGGGACGGTCCGCCAGCTGACGGTGACGATCAGCGCGGCCGACAGCAGTCCGCCGACGACCGCGGCGACGCGCTGCCAGCAGCCGAGGACGGTCAGGACCCCGACGATGACCTGGAGGAAGGCGATGAAGAGGCCGGAGCCGACCGGGTGCTGGAGGGCGAACTGGCGCAGTGGCTCGGCGACTTCCCAGGGGTGCAGCGCGCTGAGCCACTTGACCATGGAGCCGCGCTTGCCGCCGTCGAAGTAGAGCGGGTCGCAGAGCTTGCCCATCCCGGCGTAGAGGGAGATGAAGCCGAGGAAGATGCGCAGCGGGAGGAGGACGACGCCGAGGTTCATCCGGCGGCCCGGGTAGTAGGCGTGGCGGGCCGGGTCCTCGCCGTGCCGCCTGCCCCGGCGGCGCCGGGCGCCGGGTGCGGTGACGTCGCGTGCGTCGGGGTCGTCGTCGTAGGCGTGGTCGTCGTAGGCGTGGTCGTCGTAGGCGTAGCCGCCGTGGGCGGGTCCGGTGCGTCCGTAGGGCGGGTGGCCGCCGTACACCCGGTCGTCGTACGCGGACTCCTCGTAGGCGCTGCCCGCGGTGCGCATCTGCGGCAGCAGCCGGGTCTCGCCGGGCTCCGGGGTGCGCTGGGCGCCGACGACGGGCGTCTCGACGGTCTGGTCGAGGTCGTGGTAGCCGGCCGCGCCGTACCCCGGGGGGGCGTCGATGCGCGGGAGGACCTGGGTGGCCCCGGCGTCGGCGGACGGTTCCTCGGTGTGGCGCACGCTGCCGCTGCGTACGGCCTGGAGGAGCCGGTGGGCGCCGGTGTCGTCGGGGGCGGACCGGCCGCTCCAGACGACCGGCCGGCGGTGGGCTGCGGCTCCGGCCCTGCCCGCCGTGCCCGCGGGCACGCGGAGGGCGGGGTCGGTGACGCTCGGATGACGGGCGACCCGCGGGGACAGGGTGCGCCGCGAGGCGGCGCCCAACTGCACGCGGAAACTCGCGTGCGTGACGATGACCTGCGCCGGATCGCTCGGCACCTTCACCATGCTCAGCGCGGGAGCGTCGTCGTATCCCGACGAGCGGTCCCCCGTGGGTGTGCGGGGTGTTCTGGTGTCCACACTCATCTAACCGAGTGACGGCGAGTTAGGACACTGCCTTGACCCGTCGGATCTGTCCGGACAGCGTCAAGGATGCGCCGGGCGTCCGGAATTGCCCGAGCGAGTGACCGTACGTACAGTCGTACGATCACTCGCCGCCGGACGGGTGGCGTCTCACCCGCGCCTGCGCGCCGCCTCGTAGAGGACGATCCCGGCCGCGACACCGGCGTTCAGCGACTCCGCGCCGCCGGGCATCGGGATCCGCACCCGGACGTCGCAGGTCTCGCCGACGAGCCGGGACAGGCCCTTGCCCTCGCTGCCGACGACGATCACGACCGGCCCCTCCAGGGCGTCCAGGTCGCCGAGTTCCGCCTCGCCGTCCGCGGCCAGCCCGACGACGGTGATGCCCGCCTTCTGGTACGTCTCCAGGGCGCGCGTCAGGTTGGTGGCGCGGGCGACCGGCGTACGGGCCGCCGTACCCGCGGACGTCTTCCAGGCGCCGGCGGTCATGCCGGCCGCGCGCCGCTCGGGGACGACCACGCCGTGCCCGCCGAAGGCGGAGACGGAACGGACGACGGCGCCGAGGTTGCGCGGGTCGGTGACCCCGTCGAGGGCGACGATCAGCGGGTCCTCGCCCGCGTCGGCGGCGGCGTCGGCCAGGTCCTCGGGGTGCGCGTACTCGTACGGCGGGACCTGGAGGACCAGGCCCTGGTGGTTGAGGCCGTTGGTCATGCGGTCCAGCTCGGGGCGCGGGGCCTCCATGAGGTTGATCTGGCCGCGCTCGGCCGCGAGCTGGAGCGCCTCGCGGACCCGCTCGTCGTTGTCGATGAACTGCTGGACGTAGAGCGTGGTGGCGGGCACGCCCTCGCGCAGCGCCTCGACGACCGGGTTGCGGCCGACGACCAGCTCGGAGGCGGAGCGGCCCGATCCGCGGCGCTGCGGCGGACGGCCCTGCGAGCGGCGGTCCTTCGCCTGGGCGGCGCGCTGCTTGACGTGTCCCTTGCGCATCTCGGCGGGGGGCGTGGGGCCCTTGCCCTCCAGGCCGCGGCGCCGCTTGCCGCCGCTGCCGACCTGCGCGCCCTTCTTGCCGGACATGCGGCGGTTGTTAGCGGCCATGACCTACCTGTCTGTTCTGTCGAGAGCGTCGGCGTACGCCTGCCGCGTACGTCTCCTACGTCTATGAAGTTACGTCTATGAAGTGTGCCGCCCGGACGCCCGGACGGCACAGCGGGCCCCCGGTGACCGGAGCGTGGTCCGGGCCGCCGGGGGGCGGGTCAGCGGGGGCCGAGGCTCCAGCGCGGACCCTGGGGGCTGTCCTCGATGACCAGACCGGACTGTCCGAGCTGGTCGCGCAGGGCGTCCGCGGTGGCCCAGTCCTTGCGGGCGCGGGCGGCCTCGCGCTGGTCGAGGACCATGCGGACCAGGGTGTCCACGACACCGTGGAGGTCTTCGCCGCGGTCGTCGCCCTCGCCCGCCCAGTGCTCGTCGAGCGGGTCGAGGCCGAGGACGCCGAGCATGGCCCGCACCTCGGCGAGCCGGGCGACGGCGGCCTCCTTGTCGTCGGCGGCGAGCGCGCTGTTGCCCTGCCGGACGGTGGTGTGGACGACGGCCAGCGCCTGCGGGACGCCGAGGTCGTCGTCCATCGCCTCGGCGAAGGCGGGCGGCACCTCGGCGGAGGGCTCCACCGGGCCGGCCTTCTCCACCACGCGCTGGATGAAGCCCTCGATCCGGGCGAACCCCGACTCGGCCTCGCGCAGGGCCTCCTCGCTGTACTCGATGGTCGAGCGGTAGTGCGGAGTGCCGAGGTAGTACCGGAGCACGATCGGCCGCCACTGCTTGACCATCTCCGAGACCAGCACGGAGTTGCCGAGCGACTTCGACATCTTCTCGCCGCTCATGGTGACCCAGGCGTTGTGCACCCAGTACCGGGCGAAGTCGTCGCCGTAGGCCTTGGACTGGGCGATCTCGTTCTCGTGGTGCGGGAAGATCAGGTCCAGGCCGCCGCCGTGGATGTCGAAGGCGCTGCCCAGGTACTTGTGCGCCATGGCCGAGCACTCCAGGTGCCAGCCCGGCCGCCCCTCGCCCCACGGCGTGGGCCAGGTCGGCTCGCCGGGCTTGGCGGCCTTCCACATGGCGAAGTCGCGCGCGTCGCGCTTGCCGGTCTCGCTGTCGGCGGAGGGCTGGCGCAGGTTGTCCAGCTCCTGCCGGGACAGCTCCAGGTAGCCGGGGAAGGAGCGCACGTCGAAGTAGACGTTGCCGTCGGCGGCGTAGGCGTGCCCGCGCTCGATGAGCGTCCGCATCATCTCGATCATCTCCGGCACATGGCCGGTGGCGCGGGGCTCGTAGGTGGGCGGCAGGCAGCCGAGTGCGGTGTAACCGTCGTTGAACGCACGCTCGTTGGCGTACCCGATCGACCACCAGGGGCGGTGCTGTTCACGCGCCTTGGAGATGATCTTGTCGTCGATGTCGGTGACGTTGCGGATGAACGTGACGTCGTAGCCGCGGTGGGTGAACCAGCGGCGCATGATGTCGAAGTTCAGCCCCGACCGGATGTGCCCGATGTGCGGGGCCGCCTGCACGGTGGCACCACACAGGTAGATCGAGACACAACCCGGCTTGAGCGGGGTGAAGTCACGGATCTGCCGGGCGCTGGTGTCGTACAGGCGAATAGTCACCACTCCAGGGTAGTGGGCCGGGGGCAGTGCCTCGCGCCCCTTCCTGGAAGCGGCGGCCCATTCGTGACCGGGCGGGCGGACCGGGGTTCGGCGGATCGGCCGGGTGCGGCGGATCGGTCCGGTGCGGCGGATCGAGTGTGGCGGGTCGGCCGGGTGCGGCGAGTCGGCCGGATGCGGCGAGTCGGCCGGATGCGGAGGATCGAGTGCGGCGGATCGAGTGTGGCGGGTCGGCCGGATGCGGCGGGTCGGTCGGGTGCGGAGGATCGAGTGCGGCGAGTCGGTCGCGTGCGGCGGGTCGGCCGGGTGCGGAGGATCGAGTGCGGCGGGTCGGCCGGGTGCGGCGAGTCGGCCGGGTGCGGCGAGTCGGCCGGGTGCGGCGGGTCGGTCAGATGCCGCCGACGACCTTGCGTGGCCGGATCCGGACGATCACCCGCTGGGAGTCCTGGGCGGAGGCCGGGTTGAACTCCGCGTACTTCTTGCCGGTGTACTTCACCGACAGCTCGTCGATGAGGTCCTGCGCGCCCTCCGTCGTCGTCTCGGCGGTGCCGCGGATCTCGGCGTACTCGTAGGGCGAGGCCGGGTCCTGGACGACGACGCTGACCCGGTCGTCGCGCTTCAGGTTCTTCGCCTTGCGGCGGTCCACGGTGGTGGAGACGAGCAGGTCGTCGCCGTCCCGCTTCACCCAGACCGGCGACAGCTGGGGGCTGCCGTCGGGCTGGACGGTGCCGACGACGACGAAGACGGGGCCGTCGAGGAGGTTCTTGAGGCGGGCGGACAGTTCTGCGGACATGGGGCACCCTCCGGGACCTCGGTCACTGGCGGGCCGGCGACAGCGCGGCGGCGACTGCGTGCTGTTCGACGGCGACTCTCCGGGTACCTTCGCACGCGCTCAGCCGGCCCGCACCACGAGCGCCGTGGCCACCGCCATCAGTCCCTCGCCCCGGCCCGGGAAGCCGAGCCCGTCGGTCGTGGCGCCGGAGACGGACACGGGCGCGCCGGCCGCCTCGGAGAGGATCTTCTGCGCTTCCTCGCGGCGCTTGCCGATCCTGGGCCGGGCGCCCACGACCTGCACGGCGACGTTCCCGATCCGGAAACCGGCCGCCCGTACGATCCGCGCGGCCTCGGTCAGCAGCGTGACGCCGGACGCGCCGGACCACTCGGGCCGCCCGGTGCCGAAGTGCTGTCCGAGGTCACCGAGGCCGGCGGCCGAGAACAGCGCGTTGCACGCGGCGTGCGCGACGACGTCCGCGTCGGAGTGCCCGGCCAGCCCCGGCCCCTCCCCTTCCCACTTCAGGCCGGCGCACCACAGCTCGCGGCCGTCCTCGAAGGCGTGGATGTCGGTGCCGATGCCGACCTGGGGCAGCGGTGGGGTCTGCGGGGCGGCGGGGGTGGTCTCAGAAGCCATCGTTGAGCCTCCGGCGGGCCAGGACCGCTTCGGCGAGCACGAGGTCGAGCGGGCGGGTGACCTTGAAGGCCTCCTCGTGACCGGGTACGGCCACGACCCGCTCGCCGAGCTGTTCGACCATGCTCGCGTCGTCGGTGACGTTGTCGGTGACGGTCTCGTGGGCGCGCACCAGCGTCGCCCGGTCGAAGCCCTGCGGGGTCTGCACGGCCCGCAGCCGTGCCCGGTCCGGGGTCGCGAGCACCGGTTCGGGGTCGCCCGCGGCCGCGGCCGGCTCGACCTCCTTGACCGTGTCGGCGAGCGGCAGCGCCGGCACGACGGCGGCGGCGCCCCCACGCACGGCGTCGATCACCGCGTCCACGGTGTCCACGGGGACCAGCGGGCGGGCCGCGTCGTGCACCAGGACGATGTCGTGGCCGGGCGGCAGCGCGTCGAGACCGAGCCGGACGGACTCCTGGCGGGACTCGCCGCCGGGCACGACGAGGAAGCGGGTCCGCTCGGGCAGCGCGTGGGCGTCGAGGAGCGAGGTGACCTCGGCGGCGCCGTCGGGCGGGGCGACCACGACCACCAGGGCGACCGCGCGGGAGGCGGCCATGGCGCGCACCGCGTGGATGAGCATGGGCGTGCCGTTCAGCGTGCGCAGCGCCTTGGGGGCGCCCGGACCGAGACGCACGCCCCGGCCGGCGGCCGGGATCACGACGGCGACGGGGGCCTGCGGCCGGGCCCCGGCGGGCGAAGGACGCGAATCGTCAGACATCGGTTCCTGTCAGGTTTGTGTTCCGGCTCGGCGTGGGTATGGCCACACCGTGCCGGGCGCGACGCCTCGACCGGACCCTTCCGTGACCTCGGTCGAGCCGATTGCCCGGGCCCGGCACACAGTAACGGGGGATCTTCCCCTCGCAGGACCGCGGTGGCAGCGGCGTCCGTGCGGGTATTGCGGGTACGACCGGATGTGACCGGGTACGACTGTGCCGCGGCACCCGGCGGCGCACATCGCACCACCGGGCACCGCGGCATGTCATGTCACCGTGCTGGAACCGAACTCGGGCGGGCGCGGACGTATGGCTGCCGCCTCGCGTCAGGATGTCCCGTATCGGTCAGGAAGCCTCGCGTCAGGACGCGAGGACCTCGTCGAGCAGAGCCTCTGCCTTGTCCTCGTTCGTGTTCTCCGCGAGCGCCAGCTCGCTCACCAGGATCTGGCGGGCCTTGGCGAGCATGCGCTTCTCACCGGCGGAGAGACCGCGCTCGCGCTCACGACGCCACAGGTCGCGCACGACTTCCGCGACCTTGATGACATCGCCGGAGGCGAGCTTCTCCAGGTTTGCCTTGTAGCGACGCGACCAGTTCGTGGGCTCCTCGGCGTACGGAGCGCGCAGGACCTCGAAGACCCGGTCCAGCCCGTCCTGACCGACCACATCACGCACGCCGACGAACTCCGCATTGTCCGCTGGCACACGTACCGTCAGGTCACCCTGGGCGACCTTCAGCACCAAGTAGGTCTTGTCCACGCCTTTGATCTGGCGAGTTTCGATGGCCTCGATCAGCGCGGCCCCGTGATGGGGATAGACCACGGTGTCGCCAACCTTGAACGTCATGTGACAGGTACCCCTTCCGTGGCTATCCAGGGTAACACGGATACGGCGTCTTCTGAATGGCGTTTTCGCAGGTCAGGGCATATCTCGGGGCTTGACAACAGCAACCGGGACGTGCTTCGGGAGGGGCGCGCGGGCCGACGGCGGGCAGGTAACCGCAGGTCGGAGGGGCTCTTCGCGCGGGGTGAAACGCGTACGTTACACACATCCGGCCGCCCGTCCAAGCGGCCGAACTTCCCGTTTTGTCTGGTTCCAGTTGCGCGACTTCCGCTACTCCGTTCGGTGCGCGCGGCGCACGGCCGCGACGTTTCCGGAATTGATCACGGTCGCCGCTCAACGGCCGCGACGGCAGTGATCAATTTCAGCCTTGCGGTGCGTATGGGGTCGCGTATGAGGCGGCGTATGGCGGCGGGTATGGGTCGCGAATTGCCTTACGGCTCGGCCTACGCGCCGTCTTAGCCTGCCTTAGGCGGTGGCCCGCCGGACGCGATCTTCCCGGATTTCCGGCGCGGGAATGCGCGGACGGTGATCGCCCGACGGTCATGGGTATGCCGGCGATGGTGACGCGTATGCCGGGCGGCGCTTATCCGAATGACGGACGACGGGGCGGCCCGGCCCCTGCGGTCCGGAACGCGCCGGAGACCCGTTCGCGGCGGGCTCCCGGACCCGCCCGGCGGGGGCTCCCCGACCGCAGTGCGGGAGCGGTGTCCGGGTGCCTGCGGACGCCCAGGGGCGGGTCGGGTGCGAGGCCGCGGGAACGGCTCGGTAACCTGAGGCCGCTGACAGACACTTAGGGCGGCTTTATAAGGGAGTCGCCCTGTACCGCCCACGTTCAAGGAGTTGCCGCCGCCGTGAGCAGCAGCCTTCGACGCGGCGCCCTCGCCGCCGCCGCCATCGCGTTCTCGATCGCCTCGCTCGCCGCCTGCGGCGCCGGCAACAACGCCCAGACACTTGAGGTCAAGCCGGACAACGCGGGCGCCAGGGCCGGGGACATCGAGGTCCAGAACGCGGTGATCATCACGCAGCCCGGCACCCAGACCAAGGGCCCGGCCGTCGTCTCGGTGACCCTCTTCAACAACGGGACCGTCCCCCAGACGCTGGACGCCATCCGCGTCGACGGCGACGGCACCGCGCAGATCACCCCCGCTCAGGGCAAGGGCAAGCTCACCGTCCCGGCGCACGGCTCGGTCGTCGTCGGCGGCAAGGGCAACGCCTCCGCCGCGCTGGCCAACCCCGGCCCGATGGTCAAGGACGGCAACGCGCAGAAGATCACCTTCAGCTTCAGCAAGGCCGGTGACGTGAGCCTGCGTGCCTTCGTCGTGCCGGCCACCAGCTACTTCGACAAGTGGGGCCCGAGCAGCATCCCGGCCGCGCCGGGGGCCCCGGGCGGCCCGAGCGCGTCCGGCTCCGGCAAGCCGGGCACGTCGAACTCCAAGAACTCCCAGGAGTCGCCGAAGTCCCCGAAGTCGCCCAAGACGTCGGAGAGCCCTCAGGGACAGAACGGCGGCACGTCGACCGGCTCGAACTCGACCGGTGCGTCGGGCACCGGCGCCGGCGACGCGGTGAACTCGGGCGGCTCGGCCTCGTAGACCACTGTGGCGCGTCCGCGGCCACTGCCGCGGTCCGTGCGGAACGCGCCGAAGGGCGGCACCCCCTGTGCGGGGTGCCGCCCTTCGGCGTAGCTCTGCGGAGTGCGCTGCGGTCTGCGGTCTGCGGTCTACGGTCTGCGGTCTGCGGTCTACGGCTCGAACTTGTAGCCGAGGCCCCGGACCGTCACCAGGTAGCGCGGGGCGCCCGGGTCCGGCTCGATCTTGGCGCGCAGCCGCTTGACGTGCACGTCGAGCGTCTTGGTGTCGCCCACGTAGTCGGCGCCCCAGACCCGGTCGATGAGCTGCATCCGGGTGAGCACCCGGCCCGCGTTGCGCAGCAGCATCTCCAGCAGGTCGAACTCCTTGAGCGGCAGGTCGACCTTGGAGCCGGACACGGTGACCACGTGCCGGTCCACGTCCATGCGGACCGGGCCGGCCTCCAGCGCCGCCGGGGTGACCTCCTCCGGCTCGCCGCGCCGGCGCAGCACCGCACGGATACGGGCGACCAGCTCACGGGAGGAGAACGGCTTGGTGACGTAGTCGTCGGCCCCTATCTCCAGGCCGACGACCTTGTCGATCTCGCTGTCCTTGGCGGTCACCATGATCACCGGGACGTTGGAGCGGCCCCGCAGCTGGCGGCACACCTCCGTACCGGGCAGCCCCGGCAGCATCAGGTCGAGGAGGACGAGGTCGGCGCCGTTGCGCTCGAACTCGTCGAGTCCGTCGGGCCCGGTGGCCGCGACGGCGACCTCGAAGCCCTCCTTGCGGAGCATGTACGACAGGGCGTCGGAGAAGGACTCCTCGTCCTCGACGACGAGCACTCGGGTCACGGAAGGACCTCCGGGGCGGTAAATGATTCGTACGGTGACGACTGTGACTGCTGTGACTGCTGTGACTGCTGTGACTGCTGTGACGGTGAAGCCTGCGAGGTCCGCGAGGACGGCGGTGACACTGTGCGGGGCTGTCCGGCCTCGGTCTCCTCGTCGAGGACGGGGTGCTCGTGCGCGCGGTCCCGGTCGCGGGCCTCTCGGGCCGCTGCCGCCTCCGGCAGCCGCAGGGTGAAGGTGGAGCCCTGTCCCTCGGCGCTCCACACCGTGACCTCCCCGCCGTGCGAGGCGACCACGTGCTTCACGATCGCGAGTCCCAGGCCGGTGCCGCCGGTGGCACGTGAGCGGGCCGGGTCCACGCGGTAGAAGCGCTCGAAGATGCGCTCCTTGTCCTTGTCGGAGATGCCGATGCCCTGGTCGGTGACGGCGAGCTCGACGAGGTCTCCGCCCGGCACGGTGATCCTGCGGGCGGCGATGCCGACGCGGGTGCGGGCCGGGGAGTAGTTGACCGCGTTCTCGACGAGGTTGCCGAGGGCGGCGGCGAGCTGGCCGCGGTTGCCCCAGACCCGCAGGTCGGCGGTGCCGCCGGTGGCCATGGTGATCTGCTTGGTGCCGGCCTGGTGGCGGCAGCGGTCGATGGCCTCGGCGACGAGTTCGTCGACGCGCACCGGCTCGGCGTCCTCCAGGGGATCGTCGTTCTGCACCCGGGAGAGGTCGATCAGCTCCTGCACCAGGTTGGTGAGCCGGGTCGCCTCGATCTGCATCCGGCCGGCGAAGCGCTGCACGGCCTCCGGATCGTCCGAGGCGTCCATCACGGCCTCGGAGAGGAGGGAGAGCGCGCCGACGGGCGTCTTCAGCTCGTGGCTCACGTTGGCGACGAAGTCGCGTCGTACGGCCTCGATCCGACGGGCCTCGGTCAGGTCCTCGACGAGCAGCAGCACCAGCCGCGACCCCAGCGGCGCGACGCGCGCGGAGACGGCGAGGGCCTCGCCGCGCCCGGTGCCGCGCCGCGGCAGGTCCAGCTCGACCTGCCGTATCTCCCCGTCCCGCCGGGTGTCCCGGGTCATCTGGAGCATGGGCTCCACGGCCAGCTTCCCGCCGCGGACCAGCCCGAGGGCGTAGGCGGCGGAGCTGGCCTTGACGACGGCGTCGGCCTCGTCGAGGACGACGGCGGAGGAACGCAGCACGGACAGGACCGTGTCCACGCCGGGCGGCAGCACCGCGTCGGTGTGCAGCGAGGTGCGCGTCGGACGCTTCTGCTCCCGTTCACTGAAGCGGAACGCCAGCATGGCGATGACACCGGTGAGCACTCCGGCGATCGCTGCCGCTGCGGCGACCGCCGCGTTCACGTCCATGCGACCAGGTTAGGCATGGCGTACGACCTGCCCGCACCCGTCCGGGTGCGACCTCGAACACTCGTCGCCCAGAGTTCACCTTGGAGCCAGCGACGGTTCACTTGAGGTGACGGAAACGGACGCGTACGAGCCGGAACGTGGGAGCGTGGGGGCCGCACCGCTGGTTGCCACGACGGGCCGCGCCGGACGTCACCGGCGGGGCCGCAGCCCCTGCAACCCCTGCAGCCCCCGGACGAAGACGCACGAGAGGGAACCGAAGATGCGGGACGCGTACCACGAGGAACTGGACTCGATCGGCGACGGACTGGTGGAGATGGCCCGGCTGGTCGGGTCGGCCATCGGACGCGCCACGACCGCCATCCTTGACGCCGATCTGAAGCTGGCCGAGAGCGTGATCGAGGCCGACCAGAAGGTCGACGAACTCCAGCACGCCCTGGAGGCCCGGGCCATAGCGCTGCTGGCCCGGCAGCAGCCGGTGGCGACGGATCTGCGGATCGTCGTCACGTCGCTGCGGATGTCCGCGGACCTGGAGCGCTCCGGCGACCTGGCCCAGCACGTGGCCAAGCTGGCGCGGTTGCGCTTCCCGGAGCGGGCGGTGCCCCAGGACCTGCACGCCACCATCCTGGAGATGGGCCAGCTCGCGCAGCGCCTGATGGCGAAGGCCGCCGAGGTGATCGTCACCAAGGACGTCGACCTGGCCCTCCAGCTGGAGCAGGACGACGACGAGATGGACCTGCTGCACCGCACCCTGTTCCAGCACCTGATCGACGACCGCTGGAAGCACGGCATCGAGACGGCCGTGGACGTCACCCTCCTCGGCCGCTACTACGAGCGCTACGCCGACCACGCGGTGGCGGTGGCCAAGCGAGTGGTCTACCTGGTCACGGGCGAGCACGCCGACGAGTTGCAGCAGGACATCCAGTCGGTGCCGAAGGTCGACGGGGCCTGAGCTCCGGCTCGGCGTGCGGCACGTGCGGCACCCGGGGCCGCGGGGCGAGTGACGGCACGGGTCGCGGGGCCTGGGCCGGCGGGTGACGGCACGGGTCCCGGCGCCGGGATGCGGCGCCGGGTTCCGGCGCCGCGATGCGGAACGAGCCACCGTGCGCCGTTGATGCGCCCGGCGGAACGGGCATGCAATGAGCGAAGGCACCAGCCTTGAGGAGGGACCCATGGCCGAATCCCCCAGCACCGCGCCCGACCCCGCCCGGATCCGCGAGACCGAGCAGCCCGCCGAGCCCAGGAACCTGCCGCTTCTCGCCGCCTGCGGCTGCGGCTCGGGCTGCGGCTGCGGCTGCCAGTCGGGCGGCCCCTGCCAGTGCGGCTGACAGAGCGGTAGACGCAACGCGAACCCACACGTCCGACTCACTCGACGCGGGGCCCCGGCGACAGCGCCGGGGCCCCGCGTCGGCGAGTGGCTGTTACCCACTTCGGGGTGACGTCGGGGCGCGGGCCGCCGTCTTCTGCCTGGCTGCCGGTCACAAGGAGGCAGCCGCCACCTGTTTGCTCACTACACCCGAGAGTCACAGAAACATGGCCAATCAGTAACAGAGCACGTGTAGCGCTCTTATATCAGCACGTACCGGACAAGGTATGGGGCGCGCGGCCATCCGGCCGCCGTCGCACTCGCGCGGCGCGCATCCGTATCGCGCACGCGCCACCGCACCAGCAGGGAGAGCCTGTGTCCGTGTCCATGTCCATGTCCGTCTGCGCCACTGTGACCGCCCGCCGTCTGTCCGCGGCCGCCGTCGCCGCCGGGGCTCTGATCGGGATGGCTGCACTGCCGGCGTCCGCGGACGACCCCGCCGGGAACCCCCGTCCGCAGTCACACCAGTCACACCCGTCACATAAGTCGAACCACTCTCACCACCAGAGCGTGGTGATCAGCGGCGTACACCTCGACGACCGGGCCCGCGCCCACCACTCGGACCGTGCCCTGAACACGGAGTGGGTGGAGATCACCAACAACAGCCGCCGCGACGTCAACCTCGACGGATGGACCCTGGCCGACCAGCACGGCCACACCTACACCTTCCGCCACTACCGCCTCGACGGGCGGGCCACGGTCCGCGTCCACACCGGCTACGGACACGACACCCACCGCGACCTCTACCAGGACCGCCGCACCTCCGTCTGGGACCGGCACGACACCGCCACGCTCCGCAACGACCACCGCCGCTTCGTCGACTCCGTCAGCTGGGGCGGCGACCGCCACGACGACCGCCGCTGACCCCCGGGCGTGACCCGAGAGCCCCCTCTCCACCGGAACCACCGGAACCACCGGAACCACCGGAACCACCGGAGGAACGACGGAGAGGGGGCTCATCCACGCCCACCGGGCGGACGCCCCTCCCCGAAAGACGGACGACAGAACCGAACCGAACCGAGCTGGAGCATCGAAATCGGTCCGTTCACGGGGGAGTTGGCATGGACAACACGCACGGCGGTCCCGCCCTGCTCATGGCCGTCCTGGTCGTCGCCGTGGTGATCCGGCGGCAACTGCGCACCCGCAGGGTGCTGCGCAACGGCTCACTGGTCGTTCCGCGCGTCTTCGGCATCCTGGGCGCCCTCGCGATCGCGATCGGCGCAGGCACACAGAACACCCTGGCACGGGCCCGGGCCGCCACCCTGGGGGCCGCACCCGCACCCGCACCAGCGCCCGGGACCTGAAGGACCCTGAAGGACGACGCATCCCGCACACGCGTCTCATATCCGCGCCCCCATCCGTGCCCCACCATCCGCGTCCCACATCCGCGTCCCGCATCCGGAACCGGTCAGGAATCGAGAAGCGCGCCCGCGCGGGCCACGGCTACCGTTGCGGCGACGGACACCACGGCGGCACCGCGCCGACGCCAACGGACGGAGACACGATGAGCATGGCCACGAGGACGGACGGCATCCCCGGCGGCCGGCCCGCCCGGACTGTCCAGCCCACCCGGCCGCCCGTGCCGCACGCCGCCGACGCCCACGACCTGATCCGCGTGCACGGCGCACGTGAGAACAACCTCAAGGACGTGAGCGTAGAGATACCCAAGCGGCGGCTGACGGTGTTCACCGGCGTCTCCGGGTCGGGCAAGAGTTCCCTGGTCTTCGGCACCATCGCCGCGGAGTCGCAGCGCCTGATCAACGAGACGTACAGCACTTTCGTACAGGGTTTCATGCCGACGCTCGCGCGGCCCGAGGTCGACGTACTCGACGGGCTGACGACCGCGATCATCGTCGACCAGCAGCGGATGGGCGCCGACCCCCGCTCCACCGTCGGCACCGCGACGGACGCCAACGCGATGCTGCGCATCCTCTTCAGCCGGCTCGGCAAGCCGCACATCGGCTCGCCCAAGGCGTTCTCCTTCAACGTCGCCTCGATCAGCGGCGCGGGCGCGGTCACCGTCCAGCGCGGCGGGCAGAGCGTGAAGGAGCGCCGCAGCTTCAGCATCACCGGCGGCATGTGCCCGCGCTGCGAGGGCCGGGGCACGGTCTCCGACCTCGACCTCACCCAGCTCTACGACGACTCCAAATCGCTGGCCGACGGCGCGCTCTCCGTACCCGGCTACAAGTCGGGCGGCTGGAACCACCGCCTCTACAGCGAGTCCGGCTTCTACGACCCGGACAAGCCGATCCGCGACTTCACCGAGACCGAACTGCACGACTTCCTGCACCGCGAGCCGACCCGGATGAAGATCGCGGGCATCAACATGACCTACGAGGGTCTGGTCCCGCGGATCCAGAAGTCGATGCTCGCCAAGGACAAGGAGGGCATGCAGCCGCACATCCGGGAGTTCGTGGACCGCGCGGTCACCTTCACCTCCTGCCCGGAGTGCGACGGCACGCGGCTCAGCGAGGCGGCCCGCTCGTCGCGGGTCGACGGGGTGAGCATCGCGGACGCCTGCGCGATGCAGATCAGCGACCTGGCGGCCTGGGTCCGCGGCCTCGACGAGCCGACGGTGGCGCCGCTGCTGGCGGCGCTGCGGGGCACCCTCGACTCGTTCGTGGAGATCGGCCTCGGCTACCTCTCCCTGGACCGCCCGGCCGGCACGCTCTCCGGCGGAGAGGCGCAGCGCGTCAAGATGATCCGCCACCTGGGCTCCTCGCTCACCGACGTCACGTACGTCTTCGACGAGCCCACCACGGGCCTGCACCCGCACGACATCCAGCGGATGAACACCCTGCTGCTCCGGCTGCGGGACAAGGGCAACACGGTGCTGGTCGTGGAGCACAAGCCCGAGGTGATCGCGATCGCCGACCACGTCGTCGACCTCGGCCCCGGCGCGGGCGCGGCGGGCGGTGCCGTCTGCTTCGAGGGCACCGTCGAGGGGCTGCGGTCCGCCGGGACCATCACCGGACGCCACCTCGACGACCGGGCCGCCCTGAAGAAGACGGTGCGCGAGCCCACCGGCACCCTGGAGATCCGCGGGGCGGACGCGCACAACCTGCGCGACGTCGACGTGGACGTCCCGCTCGGCGTGCTCTGTGTGGTCACCGGCGTCGCCGGGTCCGGGAAGAGCTCGCTCGTGCACGGTTCGATCCCCGCCGGGGCGGGCGTGGTCTCGGTCGACCAGACCCCGATCCGCGGCTCGCGCCGCAGCAACCCGGCGACGTACACCGGACTGCTCGACCCGATCCGCAAGGCGTTCGCCAAGGCCAACGGCGTCAAGCCCGCCCTGTTCAGCGCCAACTCGGAAGGCGCCTGCCCGACCTGCAACGGCGCCGGCGTCATCTACACCGACCTCGCCGTGATGGCCGGGGTCGCCACCACCTGCGAGGAATGCGAGGGCAAGCGCTTCGAGGCGTCCGTCCTCGACCACCACCTCGGCGGGCGTGACATCAGCGAGGTCCTCGCGATGTCGGTCGACGACGCCGAGGAGTTCTTCCTGGCGGGCGAGGCGCGCACCCCGGCCGCCCACCGGATCCTCCAGCGGATGTCCGGCGTGGGCCTCGGCTACCTCACCCTCGGCCAGCCCCTCACCACCCTGTCCGGCGGCGAGCGCCAGCGCCTCAAACTGGCCACCCACATGGCCGACAAGGGCGGCATCTACGTCCTCGACGAACCCACCGCCGGACTCCACCTGGCCGACGTCGAACAACTCCTCGCCCTGCTCGACCGCCTCGTCGACTCCGGCAAGTCGGTCATCGTGGTCGAACACCACCAGGCGGTCATGGCCCACGCGGACTGGATCATCGACCTGGGCCCGGGCGCGGGCCACGACGGCGGCCGCATCGTCTTCGAGGGGACCCCTGCCGACCTGGTCGCCGGCCGCTCGACGCTCACGGGCGAGCATTTGGCGGGGTATGTGGGGGCGTGACCGGAGGACTTCCGGGCCGGCCACCAGCGGTACGACGCTCGACTCAGCTCGTGGAGGCCGCCGCCACCGGTGCACAACGCTCTTGCGGCTCGGCTGAAGTCCGGGCCACCTGCCCCCGGAACCATCCGCGGGCAGGCGGCTCACGACTGCGGGCCACCTCTTGTCGCCCGGGTCTTGCCGGGCTTCCTGGTGAGCCGGGTCCTTCTTGGTCAGGAGCGTGGCCCCGCGTACCTCCACGGCGCCGCCGGGAGCGCCGGCCCGATTACGGCGGGCCGGACTCTTCCCTGCGCTCCGGGCGGCGCTGTCACCATTCGTCGTAGTCGCGGATCACCCGGAAGCTGCCCACGACGCCGTCGTCACCGAACACGCCACCGTGAACGGTACGGGTCACCACGCCGTTGGTGGCGCCGTGGGGCCCCACGGTGGCGACCGGAGCGCCGTTGTCACAGGTGAAGCCGCGGAAGACCTCGACAGTCTTCCGGCTGTCGTTGAAGACGTTGAAGCTGCTGGAACCCAGTCCGCTGGCCGCGGTGATGCAGCCCTCGGCGGAGGCGGAGTACATGCGCTCGTTGAAGTAGATCCTTCCCTCTTCCTCATGGCCGCGGCCGCGTCCGCCGCCTTCGCGGTCACGACCCTCGTCCCCCTTCTCCTCGCCTGCGCTGCCGCCGCCCGCGGGAGCCGCGGCGGGGACGGCCGGTCGGGCGGGCTCGGCCGGCCGTTGGACGGATGCCGCCAACGGGCGGACAGACGGGGACGCGGCGGCGGATCCGGTGGTCGACGCGTAGGTGATACCAGTGGCCGCAAGGACCGCGGCGCCTACGCCGGCAGCGGCCACAGCAAAGGTATGCGTGGGCATGTCACTTCCCTCTGTCTCACGGACGTCGGCCGGGCGACCGACCTGCGATGAACGTAACGACAGCCTGTAGAGCTGTCATTTCAGACATGTCCAAGGCGTGACGCCATGAGCCCACCCAGGGGAAAACGCGGCGCTCACCGCATACCGATGTGACATCCGTGCCGCGCAAGGTGCGGGACTGCGTCGGGTGTCCTCCGCGTGCCGACGTCACCGTCGAAGGCAGCCGGGCGGCCGTCACCGCAGCTTGCAGAGGATCCGTGTGTACGGCAGGAGGCCAGGTCCGAGTCGTGTCGTCTCAGCGCAGGTTGAGCAGGACGCGCATGTCACGCTCTGCGCGGAGAGCACCGGCGGATCCGCCGGACCGCCAGAGGCCCTCTGTACACGGCAACCTGCGTGGCGCCGGCGCGGCCTTCCCGCCCGGACTGGCCCGGCGCGCTCAGGTGATGCGTTCCGAGTGCCCGTCGGGGAACTTGCACGAGGGGCCGGTATAGGGGCCGCCCGGGTGGACCGTTCCGCCCTGGGCTGTGCACTGTTCAGCCGTGATGGACGGATACGTCGCTGCCTGAGCGGTGGCGGCGCCGACGGCACTCAAGCCGGCGAGGGTCGCAGTGGCGAGGGCGAGCCCGAACAGTCGTCGTGTGCGCATGGTTTTCTCCTCTCGCGCGTCCCTGGTTCGGTACGTCGGGATGACCGGGCTGTGCCAGGGACGGCCCATTACTCAGAATGGGTGACGGTGAGCAGACACGCGAGTCGTGACAGCTGGCGCCGTAATCCCTCCGGCGCTGGGCGGGGCGGGGGACCGAAACCGCCAGACCAACTGCCCTGCCTGTCGGGCCCATAGGGTGCCCGACAGGTCGGCACAGCTCCTGTGACTCCGCCGGCTGCGCTCGCGCGGGAGCGCCCCGCGGCGCGTGGCGCGTGGCCGCGGGGCGCCCTGTGAGGTTCAGTCGACCTGCTCTCCGTTGTGCGTACCGCCCTTGCAGAGGTTGCCCGACTCATTGATCGCGGGCGTTCCGCCGCCCTGCTTGCACTGAGAAGGCGTGACGTAGGACGGGGCCCCCTGTGCGGTGGCGGCGGTGGCGGTGGCGGCGCTTGTGAGGCCGAGTCCGGCGAGGGCTGCCGTGGCGATGACGGCGGTGAGGATTCGTCGAATGCGCATTTGGTTTCCCTTTCACGGATTGCCTCGGTTGGGGCACTAGCCAGCTTGATCTTCACCCATGTGGGTGGCACGTCATGTTGCGCCATTCGGGTGACATTGCGGTCAGTTGCGGGGTCGGTGACGCGACCCGTCGGACAGGCCCCCGGTGCCCAGGACGGGCGGGGGAGAGGATGCGACGCTGGAGTGAGGGGCCGGCGAGTGGAGGTCCGAGTGCGTCTCATCCGGTCCGGGGCCCCTTCTTCGGCCTGGCGACCATGTCCCGGTACGGCTCAATGGATGCGACACAGAATCGTGCGGTCGGTCCGTGCGCCCGCCGGCCGGGGCACCCCCCACCGAGCGTCGCCAGGCGGCCTTACCGCGTGGATCCGGCCCGCCGGGACCAGGGCCGCGCGGCCAACACGAAAGGCAGGTGCGTCCCATGCGCACGTCGACCCGTATCGCCGGCGCCCTCACCGGCCTGACCCTCACCCTCGGCGGTGCGGTCCTCGCCGCTCCCGTGGCCCGGGCGGACATCCCCGCCTGCACGCGGATGGCCGAACTGGCCGGTGCCACCGCTTCCGACTCCGTCACAGCGGCCTGCAGCCGTGGCGTGGTCGGAGACCTGCAGAGTTGTGTGACCGGGCTGACCGGGGCCGGAGTCGCGGGCGGCGCCGCGACCGGTGCCTGCCGGGCAGCGGCCCACGAACCGCGTTAGACCGGCGCTGTCGCCGGCATCGATGCAGAGGAAGCCACGAGCCTGACTGGCCGTCAGATTTCGCGAGCGCTTGGAGCCGGCGCCTCCACCGAGCCGCCAATCGGCGCGACACGGCGGTCGAGGGGTCGTGCTCACATCGGCACCGTGGCCCAAGCTGTGGTGATGCCTGATCGTTACGGGCCCAAGGGGCGAATCATCAGCTTGGGAAGCCGCAGTCATTTGGGAGCGGTTCGTGCGCTCACCTGGGCAAACAGCGATGTGGTGGCCTCGTCGGACAGGGCCGCTCTCGCCGTCGCCCCCGCAGCATCTTGTGTGCGCTTGTGATGCTTCGACGCGAGGAAGCTGTTGCCGCTCGGTTTTGACGCGCCGTCGTGGCATGCAGCCGCTCGGCCGGGAACCGATTGAAGTCATCTGCTCCGACGCCGGTAGCGCAGGGAAGCATTCTGACGACTGGAGTAGACACGAAGACGCTTCCTGCGATTAGCCACACTGCGCACATCCACCCATGACGATGGGGAGACCGGCGTCGCTCTGCGCTCCTCCGACTTCCATGCGACAAGCGCACCCAGTAAGGCTCCGACGCCAAGCACTATGAGATCGGTGGCATGTTCAACCCAAAAGCGAGTATCCCGGCTGATGCACGTCACCGAAAACTGCCCCTCCCCGTTTAGATTTTGCCAGGTTACTTTGTTTTGCGGCTGCCTCTGACCGTCAGGCGTGATCTCTGACAGGGATTTACCGGATGGACATGCCTCAGTCGCCTGAAGCCAGTACCAGTCGGTCCCGATGAATTTGTCTTCCCGGAGGGACATCTGGAGGCTGCCGAGCCCTGGCCGCGTGACACCGTCATTGGTTTTGAACGAAAATCCCGCAAGGGATTGACCTGGCGGGAGTACTACCTGAACATCCGGCGCCGAACCGATCTTGCGAACGCTCGCCCATCCTCTTATAATCGATACTGAGAAATCCTTCGAATTGGAGGGAAGCGGAAATTGGATTGCGCACCGAAATGCGTTATTACTGCTAACTGTGACATCTTCAGCGTACCAGCCGTTACTATCGAGGGATGTGGTGACATATAGATACATTGAATCCCTTTTTATTCTTCCAGTACAGTCAGTGACCGGGGTTATGTTGGCCAATTCCCCCGGGTCTCCGCTAGGGCGGTCGGCAATTACAGTGGTGCAGCCGATAAGAATCATGACAATGGCGAGTGCGGTGAAGAATCCTCTGACCATGGCTGGCCTGGGTTTCCGGTTACGAAATCTCTCACTCATCTGGAGGGGCCCTTCCTCACCACTTGTTGCCCGGTCGTCTGTGGTGCTCTCACCACGTGTCGCAAAGTGTTGCGGGAGGGAGTTGAGAGAATGCAGGACTCGGAGGGAGCGGGCGTCGCGTTGCGAATAAACGCCCCACCTCCTAATATCACCCAGACGGCTCAAGGCTGCACGTCGGCAAGGCGCGCAGTAAAGCGTGACGTTGAGGTCGTGATCTGCGAGGCTCGCGCCAAAGCGGCTCGGTAAAGCCGTGGTGACACCGCTTGCCTCGGCATGGCTGTGCGCGTCCGATAGCCGAGTCAGGAGGGCTCGGACGATTCCGCGGACGGCCACTTGGCCAGGCGGGCACGGGCCTCCTGCGCAATGACCGGCCACGGGTCGTCGGCCAAGCGTGCGACTGCCGAGCGCGGTGAGCGTGGATGGCCTGCGACGAGCCTCCGCACAGAGTCATGCGGGTCGTCGGCCAACCGCTCCAACAGCTCAGACGGGCAGTGGCGCTTGCTCGCCACCCGGTCCCGCACCCTCCAATCGGAATCCTTGATCAGCCCGGCCAGAATCTCCGACGGCACCGTCCTGTTGTGCGCAGCCCAAAAGCGCATCTCGGGATGGTTGCGCACCAGGTCCCACCAGCCGTCGACCGGACGTCGACGACCCTCACGGACGTGGTCTGCTCCTCGTCGACTCACTCGCCGCATCCTGGAGCTCCATGCCGAGTCCCTTCGGGGGTACGGCCGTCTCCTTCGTCATGGCCGATGCCCGGCCTCCCGGGCCACCTGGACCCGGGCCTGACGCTCCGTGCGTTCGCGTACCTGATGCCGTTCGGCACGGAACGGCCTCGTAAGAGGGGGGCGTCGTGCTCACCGACCCCGGTGGCCGCGTGCTGGATGTTGTCCAGGCGGTGCGACGGCTGACCGGACTGAGCCTCTGGCGCAGCAAGGCACTGGCGACGCACGTCCCCACCGTTCTCGACGGTGTGCCTCAAAAAGACGCCGAGGCAGCAGTCGTGGCCCTCGGTGACGCGGTGGCCCGCTCCGTGGCGAGAGAACGCCGGGCACCGGACT
Source organism: Streptomyces sp. NPDC021356 (assembly GCF_040641015.1). Lineage (NCBI taxonomy): Bacteria > Bacillati > Actinomycetota > Actinomycetes > Kitasatosporales > Streptomycetaceae > Streptomyces > Streptomyces sp. NPDC021356. The sequence goes on from NZ_JBFACU010000007.1 coordinate 243,720, forward strand.
TCCTCCGGAACTGAGAACGACGCGGTCCGGCCGAACGGCCGAAGGCCCGGCGACGGCCCCAGCACAGCGACAAGCCCCCTGCCCCGCGAAGGAACCGCAGACAGGGGGCTTGTCGGCTTGTTCGTGGGCGCTTACTTCTTCTTGCCCTGGTTCTTGACAGCCTCGATCGCCGCCGCTGCCGCGGTCGGGTCGAGGTAGGTGCCGCCCGGGGTGACGGGGCGGAAGTCCGCGTCGAGTTCGTAGGAGAGGGGGATGCCCGTGGGGATGTTGAGGCCGGCGATGTCGGCGTCGGAGATCTGGTCGAGGTGCTTGACCAGGGCGCGCAGGCTGTTGCCGTGGGCGGCGATCAGGACCGTGCGGCCGGTGAGGAGGTCAGGGACGATGCTGTCGAACCAGTACGGCAGCATGCGGGCGACGACGTCCTTCAGGCACTCCGTCTGCGGGCGCAGCTCCGGCGGGAGGGCCGCGTAGCGCGGGTCGGAGAACTGGGAGTACTCGGCGTCGCGGGCCAGCGGGGGCGGCGGGGTGTCGTAGGAGCGGCGCCAGAGCATGAACTGCTCCTCGCCGAACTCCTCCAGCGTCTGGGCCTTGTCCTTGCCCTGGAGGGCGCCGTAGTGGCGTTCGTTCAGGCGCCAGGAGCGGTGGACCGGGATCCAGTGGCGGTCGGCGGCCTCCAGGGCGAGCTGGGCCGTGCGGATCGCGCGCTTCTGGACGGACGTGTGGACCACGTCGGGCAGCAGGCCGGCGTCCTTGAGCAGCTCACCGCCGCGGACCGCCTCCTTCTCGCCCTTCTCGTTGAGGTTGACGTCCACCCAGCCGGTGAACAGGTTCTTCGCGTTCCACTCGCTCTCGCCGTGGCGGAGGAGGATCAGCTTGTACGGTGCGTCGGCCATGCATCCGAGCCTAATCCACGCATTCGGCGCCCCGCCCGGGTGCCCGGCAGGCGGACGGCGGCACGCCGACAGTTGACGGCTTCTGTTAATTGAGTGGTTGGCCGTCGGGCTGCCCTCGTAAGTTGTGCGTACGGCCAGTGCGTAAGTCACGCTCGCCGCATCAGCCACTTACATCCGGGGGTCGTCCATGTCCGTCACCAGTCTCAGACGCGCCGCCCGCGAAACCGTCTCCGGGCTGCCCCGCGAGTTCTGGTGGCTGTGGACGAGCACCCTGGTCAACCGGCTCGGTGCCTTCGTCGCCACGTTCATGGCCCTGTACCTCACGCTCGAGCGGGGGTACTCCGCCTCCTACGCCGGTCTCGTCGCCTCGCTGCACGGGCTCGGCGGAGTCGTCTCCTCCCTCGGCGGGGGTGTGATGGCCGACCGGCTGGGGCGGCGGCCGACCCTGCTCGTCGCCCAGGCCTCGACGGCCGTCTTCGTCGCGCTGCTCGGCTTCGTGCACGACCCGGTCTCCATCGCCGGTGTCGCCTTCCTCGTCGGCATGGCCTCCAACGCCTCGCGGCCCGCCGTGCAGGCGATGATGGCGGACATCGTGCGGCCCGAGGACCGCGTCCGGGCGTTCTCGCTGAACTACTGGGCGATCAACCTCGGCTTCGCCGTCTCCTCCATGGCGGCCGGCTTCATCGCCGAGTTCAGCTATCTCGCCGGGTTCCTGATCGAGGCCGCGATGACCATGGCCTGCGCGGTCGTCGTCTTCCTCAAGCTGCCCGAGTCCCGGCCCCGTGGGGACGAGCAGGGCGGGAAGGGGGGCGCGGACGCGTCCGTCGGGCTGGTGACCGTCCTGCGCGACCGGCGCTTCATGAGCGTCGTCGGGCTGTCCTTCCTGGTGGCGCTCGTCTTCCAGCAGGGGTCGGTCGGTCTGCCGGTGGCCATGGGCCGGGCCGGGTTCACGCCCGCCGACTACGGTCTGGCCATCGCCGTCAACGGCATCCTCATCGTCGCCCTCCAGATCCCGGTCACCCGGCTCATCGAGCACCGGGACGCCAAGCGGCTGCTCGTCGTCTCGTCCCTGCTGGCCGGTTACGGGTTCGGGCTGACCTCCTTCGCCGGGTCCGTCGGTGTGTTCGCCCTGACGGTGTGCGTCTGGACCCTGGGCGAGATGATCAACGCACCGACGCAGACCGGACTCGTCGTCCGCCTCTCCCCCGTGCACGGGCGCGGTCGCTACCAGGGCGTCTACACCCTGTCCTGGTCGCTCGCCGCCCTCGTCGCCCCGCTGATGTCCGGCGCGGTCATCGACGACCTGGGCGCGGAGTGGCTGTGGGGCATGTGCGCGGTCGTCGGGACGGTCGCCGCCGTCGGCTACGGGGCGCTGATGCGGCGCCTGCCGAAGGAGGAACCCGTCGCGCTCACGGGGGATGCCGAGGGTTCCGGGACGGGTACCGGGGAGCGGGCCTCCGAGGTCAGTGCGGCCTGAGGTCCCGAGCGGGGCCTCCGAGGTCAGTGCCGCCTGACGTCCCGAGCGGGCCTCCGAGGTCAGTGCCGCCCGACGTCCCGAGCGGGCCTCCGAGGTCAGTGCCGCCCGACGTCCCGAGCGGGCCTCCGAGGTCAGTGCCGCCCGACGTCCCGAGCGGGCCTCCGAGG